>JBFRWK010000015.1:0-111875 GCA_051439545.1 Xenococcaceae cyanobacterium
TAAGCGTTTGACCCTGCTTAAATCGGCTTGAAAAAAACTACACACTGTTGAAACCCTTATTCTGCTTAAATTTGACCAGACAAGGGTTATAGCGGAGCAAAATATCTTGGTGAGAAATGCGGGATTAACATAACTGGGACTTCGATTAATACCCGCTAAGAGCTTTAAGATCCGTGACTTACTATTTAGGAATCGATTTTGGCACTTCTGGAGCAAGAGGAATAGTCATAGATACCGACAAAAAGATCTTGTCCGAAGTTAAGCATCCGTTTAAAATTACCGCAGCTAATAATTGGGTGGATAGTTGGCAACAGGCTTTATTTTCTTTACTCCAACAAATTCCCCTGGAATTACGAACTAAGCTAAAAGCGATCGCCGTTAATGGAACTTCTAGTACGATAATGCTATGCGGTCGCATTGGTAATCCTATAGCGCAACCCATTCTCTATAACGATAGTAGAGCAGTAGATTATTTAGAACGAGTAAAATCAATTGCTCCAGCCAATCATGTGGTTTTGAGTGCAACTTCGAGTCTGGCAAAGTTATTTTGGTATTCTCAGCAATCTTATTTCGAGCGAGCGGCTTTCTTTTTACATCAAGCAGACTGGTTGGCTTTTTTACTCCACGGTAAGTTAGGCATTAGCGACTATCATAATGCCTTAAAACTTGGCTACGATGTAGAGCAACTTTGCTATCCCAATTGGCTAAAAAATTTACCTTTTTTCTCTCTTTTACCTAGAGTATTAGCTCCTGGTACACCTGTTGCCGTAGTAACTTCACCAAATTGCGATCGCTTTAGTTTGCCTGCTGATTGTTGGGTAGGTACGGGTACAACCGATAGTATCGCTGCTTTTATTGCTAGTGGTGCAAATAAACCAGGAGAAGCCGTCACCTCTCTTGGCTCTACTCTAGTGTTAAAGTTATTGAGCGAGCGTAAAGTAGAAGATTCTCGCTATGGTATCTATAGTCATCGATTGGGGGATTTATGGCTTACGGGAGGAGCTTCTAATACTGGTGGTGCAGTGTTAAAACATTTTTTTAGCGATCGAGAATTAGTAGAGCTTTCTCAAAAAATCGAGCCAAAACGAGAAAGTCCTTATGATTATTATCCCTTACTCAAGCCAGGCGATCGTTTTCCCAATAACGATCCTAATTTAGCTCCCAAATTAGAACATCGTCCGAATAATCCTATAGACTTTCTCCATGGTTTGCTAGAAGGCATAGCTAAAATTGAAGCGTTAGGATACCAAAGATTACAAGAATTAGGTTCTAGTCCCTTAACTCAAGTATATACAGCAGGAGGAGGAGCTAAAAATCATACCTGGCAAATTATGCGTCAGCGTCGTTTACAAGTTCCAGTTCTTGCTGCTACTAATACCGAGGCTGCCTATGGTACAGCATTATTAGCTAAATCCATGTTAGAAATCTAGCCTATTTTAGTACAAAAAAACTATAATGCTGATTCCAACTGGGATTGTACTTGAATTAATGAGGGATGAACGAGACGCGATCGCAGATATATTATATCAACCAGGTTACTTGGCGGAAAATCCGCCAAGGTATAGTGCTATCTGTTTATAAAACCATTGCTTGTCTAGCATGGCTTTCACTAACTGACATGGGTAGCTTTTGTTCCTCTTCTCGGTAAGTCCACTCTAAACCCAAATGTTTTTGTAGTAATGCTAGTAATTCGTCTTCTTCAAATGGCTTGCCTAAGAATGCTTCACAATCAAGATATTTACGCATTTCTGGTGTTATCGAACAAGCAGATAAAATGATTATAGGGATATCTTTAAACTCTGATTTGCGTTGTAATTGTTTTGCTGAGGTAAAACCCGTTTTAACAGGCATAAATAAATCTAGAAAAACTAAATCTGGCCTCTCTTGCTGAACCATTTCTAACATTTGTTCGCCATCTTCAGCCATGGCAACTTCAAAACCTATTGGTTTGAGTAAATTGGCTAAAAGTAAACGGTTTTCAGGCTTGTCATCTACTACCAATAATTTACGTTTTTTACCTTTGTAACCCGAGATTAAACCCATATCTAATTTAGGTTGCCTATTGTTACTAATCGTTTCTTCTGCAAGAAGAGTTTCAAACCAGAAAATAGAACCTTCACCTACTTTACTTTTTACTCGTAATTTGCCTCCCATCAGTTCTACTAGTTGTTTACTAATAGATAAACCTAAGCCAGTGCCAATATGTCTAGATGGCATATCACCAACTTGCTCAAAAGGTTGAAAGATTTTTTTCAATTCTGCTTGTTTTATTCCTTTACCCGTATCAATTACTTCATAACGGATTTTTTGTTGTAATAAAGAATTACTATTACTGACAGTATCTACTCGACTAACTTTTAAAACAATTTCTCCGTTAGATGTAAATTTAATCGCATTATTGAGAAGATTGAGTAATACTTGAGTTAGTCTTTTTTCATCGGCGACTATTGTTGAAGGTAAATTGATAAATTTAGCTCTAAGTTTTAAGCTTTTATCTTTGGCTTCACTCTCAACAATACGAATTATTGATTTTAGAGAGCTAGTTAGATCGAATTCTTTAGGTTCGAGTTCCAGTTTACCAGTTTTACTTTTAGACAGGTCTAAAATATCATTGATTAAGGTTAGTAAATATGTACCACTTTGTTGAATTGTACTAATCTGATCTACTTGTTCTTCATTTAATGAACTATCTCTTTGCAGAATTTTGGCATAGCCTAAAACACTATTTAATGGAGTACGAAATTCATGACTAATATTAGCTAAAAACCGATCTTTAGCATGGTTAGCAGATACGGCTTCTTCTTTGGCTTTTTCTAATTTTTGAAAAGTCTTTTCTAGTTCATCAAAGTATTTATTTAGCTGAGTTGCCATATGATTGAAAGAAGATGCCAAGATACCTAATTCATCTTCACGTTTTATATCTACTCTTCGATCTAATTGACCTTCAGAGATATTTATAGCTGCATTACTTAAGTTTTTAATTGGCTTAATTAGACGATTAGCCAACAAGAAAGTCAAAGCACTAGTACCTAAAATAACAATAAAACTAATAGAAGATGCTAGATTTTGAAATTGGGTTTTATTAGCCAAAAATTCAGTTTCTTCTTGTAAAATAACTACCGCCCAACCATTATTTAATTTTGTACTATGAGCAATCCATTTAACCTCGTTTTCATCTATAAAATAAAATTCGCCTTCATTCCCTAATAAGACATTTTCGACTGGTTTATATTCTTTAAGATTAGTAAGAGTATCTCCTGAAAGTAGTTCAGCATCGGGATGGGCTAAAAGATCGCCATGTTCATCTACAAGCAGAGCATAACCCGTTTGACCGAATCGCAGTCTACCTACTTGTTCGGTTAAGTCGTTAAGATCGGTACAAATTGAGGTTGCCCCTACAATTTTACCTCCATTGTTAGTCGGAGTAGACATACATAAAGCTGGCTGTTTAGTTGTCCGACTAATTATAGTTTCGTAGTTGACTTTATTCCCCTCGATCGCGCCCTTAAAATAATTTCTATCCCCATAGTATTTTAGAGATTTGTCGTCACTACGGGCAATATTCCATCCCTGTAAATTCATAGTATGGGCTAGATAAAGATGTTCGTAGGTGTCGACTATTTCTGTCAATATTTTTTTGTATCTACTATTGGGAATATTACTAGTAACATCTGGTTGCTTACTTAAGTTCAATAAAGCAAGTACATTAGATTGATTCCAATTTTGGATATTTTCCGCTAGGAGTTGACTTTTGAGCGCGAGATTTTCTTTTTCTTCTTCAATAATTTTTTTCGATGCACTTTCTGTTGCGTAAAAACTAGCTACGGAAATTACGGGAATAATGCCAGCCAAAACTAATAGAGGCATCCGAAATTGTAAACTTTTAAAAAAAGATAACTTCATGGGATCGACAATTGAATAATAAAGGAAATTTTTATTAAGATTTAGCTTTCTAAAAAAATCTAAAATCTTTTTAGATTAAAGTATTGGCAAAAGAAGAACTTGTAGGGATCTTGCTGATATTGACTAACTCTATTCCAGAACAAACTCGCTTCATTTGACTAGTCAAGTTTTGCTCTGAACCAATTTCTACTATTTTGGTAACGCCTGAGTTGGCAATAGTACGAGAAATTGCTTCCCAGGTAACGGGTTGAGTCATCTGCTGAATTAAATTTTTCTTAATGCGAGTTGGTTCTACAAGCGGTAGTAGCTCCATACTTGATAGAAAAGGTATCTTAGCATAACTAAATTGGGTAGATTCCAATATGGGTAAAAATTCTGATGTCGCTGCTTCTAGTAGTGGAGTATGAAAAGCAGTACTTACATCGAGAGGAATTATCCGCTTAAAAGCAATTTTACTCAGTAATGATTTTACCCCTGCAATAGTTCCAGCAACAATTGCCATTCTAGAACTATCATTAACTCTCCAGACATGGGAGGTAGTTTTAAGTTGGGATTCAAGCTGTTTTTGATTAAAACCCACAAGGGCAACCATTGTCCCTTTGGGAGCGCGATTCATTATTTCTGCTCTTTGTTTAATGAGCTTTAAACCGATTTCAAAATCAAAGACTTCTGAAGCATAAAGAGCGGAATATTCCCCTAAACTATAACCAGCAACTAGATCGGGATATTTTTCTTCTGTTTGCTTTAATAGATCTATTAACAGAGTATGAATCACAAAGATACAAGGCTGAGTATAAAGAGTAAGAGTTAGCTTTTGCCAGTTCTGACAAACTTCTAAAACAGACCAACCTAGTATTTTTCTCGCCTGCTCAAATCTATTTCGTGCCAAAGAATATTTGAGCAAATCAATTCCCATTCCTATTCTTTGAGAACCTTGTCCAGGGAAGATCCAGGCTATATTACCTGTTTTTTCTCGATCTTGTAGGCTGTTCACAATAAATTTTTCATATAGTGTAAATAATAATATTTATTTCCCCAAAATAATTTTTTTTAGTGACAAAGTCGGGACAACTTGTCTGCTTTATTGACTGGAAAACTAAATTTCAAAAGTTTTAATAGGTCTATTTCAATAAATTACAGCAATGGTGAAACTAAATAAATCAAGTTTTTATTAAAAAAATATGTCTAGATTGTATATAGACAATTTTTCATTGTTTTTATTCAAAAATAAATTATAAAACTTAAATTATGACAGTTTTAATCTATAAAAATTAGCGTTAATAAATTAACAAAAGAAAATAAATAAAAATGATTACTTTAGAAGAAAAGTTGGCAGAGCTAGAATTCGATCGCTCGAAAAATATTCCTTGTATAGTTAAGTTATTCAGAAACCCTCGTAGCCCCTTAGCTTTACCTGGTAGTATTTCCCAAGAAAATTATCTTTACCTTTGTGCTTTATTGAATCGCCGAGGTACTCCAAAAGATGAAGCATTTATGATGGGATTTTGTTTGGGTAATCATCCTCACACCACTTTCTTGCATATTGGCATATTTAACCTTGTGGCATATTATTTATTTCCCCATCCTTTTCGTTTTAATAAATCTGATTTTTTCTTTTTCGATTTGGGTTTGGCTTATGGAAAAAGCATACTAACTAGATTAGATTTAATTGATTTTACGAAATACAAAGATATCTCTTTATCAATGCTAAGAACAGAATTTAATATTACTATTGAAGATTTGAAAGGCATTGCTGACTATGAGATAGAATACACACAACAATCTTCTCAAAATATAGTTAACGATCGAGCTATTAAAAATAAGCGAAAAAAACTTTTTTATACGACCAAGTTAAAGATTTTTAGTAGCCTATCTGCTTTGGCAGGAGGAATGATGTTAGCTTCAAATACTTCTATTAGTGGTTATGGATTTATTTTTTTGGCAACTAGCTCTAGTCAAATGCTTATTGCTGCTATTTTAGAGAATGATAAACTTTTAATTTGTTATTCGGCTAGTATCTTTTTTGGGGTCGATTTACTGGGTATTTATCGCTGGTTGTTTAGTTATTAGCCATTATCCCTCAGACATGATTTGACTGAAATAGACTAGTGAATAATGGTGAGAGCAAAAAAGCAAATGTTATTCTTTAGATCTATTTATTATACTGGATTATAGTGAATTATTCTTTTCGATCGAGATATATTTTTTGGTTCACTCTTAGTATTACAGTTGCTATCTTATTTAGTTTAAGTGGTTTAAAATTAGCTTTTCAGTCTGCTGATACTATTCAAGATGATGCCAGACAGCATATCTTTTGGATGCAGCAATTTAGCGATCGCGATTTATTTTCAGGGGATTTAATTGCTAATTATTTTCGCTCTGTTGCACCCTGGGGATTTACCACTTTATATAAACTAATTAGTGGGCTAGGAATAGATGTAATTTTTTTTAATAAGCTTTCTCCTTTATTTATTGGTGTTGCCACTACAGCATATTGTTTTCTTGTTTGTTTCAAAATTTTTCCAGTTCCTCTAGCTGGTTTTATTAGTAGTTTATTGCTCAATCAAAATCTCTGGATGTTAGACGATCTATCTTCAGGTACGCCCAGAGCCTTTATTTACCCGTTATTTTTAGGTTTTATTTATTATTTGTTATCCGAAAAAATATTTTTTTGTTTATTGTTTATTATTTTACAAGGATTATTTTATCCCCAAGCTGTATTAATTTCAGCAGCAGTTTTAGGAATAAAATCGCTCGCGGAAAAACGAGTGAGATTTATCTATTTTGCAGGATTGTTAACATCTTTAATTATTTTATTAATTTATGCTGCTAAAACTTCAGACTTTGGCAAGATCATTACCTTAGAAAAAGCAAAAACATTACCCGAATTTATGTCAGGGGGAAGGAGTGCTTTTTTTACAAATAACCCGCTCGATTTTTGGTTAATAGGCAGAAGAAGTGGATTTTTTCCTATCGAATGGCAATATACTTTGATGTCTGCTTATGGCATTAGTTTATGGTGGCTGAAAAGATATCCTCGGCGTTTTCCTTTAGTTAAAAAGCTTACCGATCGAGAAATAATTTTGCCACAAATATTTCTAGCAGGACTTTTATTATATGGATTAGCTCATCTTTTTCTTTTTAAACTACATTTACCAGGTCGTTATAGTCAACATAGTCTGAGAATGATTCTTGCTTTGCTCGATGGCATAACGATTGCTATTATTTTGGATACTATCTCAAGCTGGAGCAAACGACAATTTAATCGGTATTCCCAATTATTCAAATCTTTTAGTTTAATTTTGATAATTAGTTTATTACTATACCCCACTTATGCCGTACAAGCCTATCCCTACAGATTGGGATATGTCGAGCCAGAAACAACCGCAGTATATCAATTTTTGCAGCAACAACCAAAAGATAGCTTAATTGCAACCTTGGGTAGAGAAGGAGATTTTATTCCCAGTTTAGCCAAACGATCGACCTTAGTAGCAGCAGAATATGCTATTCCTTATCATTATGGCTACTATCAGCAAATCGATCGGAGAATTCGGGACTTAATTACAGCACAATATAGTCCAGACTTAGACACCGTTAAACAATTCATTAATAAATATCAGATAAATTTTTGGCTAATAAGTAAAAATGCTTTTACAATCAATTATCTTAAAAATAATCCGTGGTTAATGCAGTTTCAACCAGAAGTTGCCAAAGCCATGGAAAATATTAAAACAAACCAACAACCAGCCATAACTCAATTAATCGATCGCTGTCAAATTTTTACTGACACAGATTTAGCCGTGATGGATTCTAATTGTATTACTTCTTTTAGCCAAGCACAAATCATCATAGATAATGAATTATCATTCATTCCTAAAAAAAAGGTATTACCTTGATGTTTTCATCTTAGTGGTTACTCTCGGTATCATCACCTTTGGAATAGGAGCTTATGGCTTGTATGAGCCTCACGAAGGTCATTTTACAATGGTGGGGAAAGAGATGCTATTGCGGGGAGATTGGCTTACCCCTCATCTCAATGGCGATCCCTATCTCAATAAACCTCCATTATTGTACTGGCTTATTGCTTTATTTACTCATATTTTCGGCACGAGGGAATTTGCTGCCAGATTACCTCTAGCTTTATCTGGTTGGTTAGGCATTATTATTGTCTGGAAATGGACAAAAGAAATATTTGGCGTTAAAGCTAGTCGGATGGCTGCATTAATGCTTTCTGTCAGCTTAGGTTGGTTTATTTTTACCCATCAATTACTCATAGATGTTCTTTTGTCTACCCTAATTTTATCTAGTAGTTATTTTTTTGCAAAATTACGCGGTAAACCAAAATCTTATGTATATTTTTGGGGTTTATATATCTCGTTGGGGTTATGTATTCTTACCAAAGGATTAATCGGTATTGTTTTACCTTTTCTCAATTGTTTGGGGTTATCAATTATTCGGCAAGACGAAAAAATTTGGAAACAGATTAAACTCGCTAAAGGTACATTCGTTATTTTGGCGATTGTTTCTCCTTGGTTTATTGCCGTAGAAAGAGCAAATCCTGGTTTTATTTCTTATTTTATTGTTAACGAACATCTCAAACGCTTTTTCGATCTGCGTTTTCCCCCTGACTATGAAGTTGCTAAAGTTAGTGCCTTTGGTTTTGTGATAATGACTTTGGTTTGGTGTTTGCCTTGGAGTTTGTTCTTACCCCAGATTGTCTTTTCTACCAGACGATATTGGCGAAAAATCAAAAATAAACATCGTCAGGATGAAATATTATTAATAGCAATCGCTTGCACTACACCCATTCTCTTTTTTCTACCTCTATCGTCTCGATTAGTTTATTACAGTCTCCCTGCTATTCCCTTTTTTATTATTCTCTGTGCTGGTTGGTATTCTCGCACTTTTCTTTATACTTCCCCCACCAGTATCTCCATTTTGGGTTCGATTTTGATTGTCATCGGTTTACATCTTCTAAGTTCGATGTTATTTTTGCCCGATTTAGTTAATTCTTTAACCGAGATCGATCGCAAAATTGATATTAATATCCCAATTATTATTTTGGCATTTGCCTTAGGAGTAGGTTTACTTTGGGCAGGTATCGCTATTGGGCAAAACCGCTTAAAATTATCTTTTACTGCCTTATGGTTGAGCTTTGCCATTGCTTGTATGACAATTACTCTAGGATTCAATATCTATCAGTATGTTCGCTCTAGCAAAATAGCAATTCAAACCATAGATAGTTGTCTTGGCATAGAAACTCTCTGGATTTTTGAAGGTTCGCGAGAAATCGGGGCAACAGGAGCTATTAGTTATTATCTCAATCAAGACAAACAATATTCCCGCTCTGAGTTAGGCATAGAAGCAAATTCTACTTTACCTGTAGGTTGGGAGCAAGGTAAAAATGAACTTATTTATCGCACCGTTTTAGTCTTAGCTGATGGAGGGAAAAATCGTCTTCCGCCTCAATTCCCAGGTTCACCCCCTGCTTATCTAATTCCTAAAGCAGAACTAGCAACTTATTGGAATAGCGATCGCCCCGTGGTTTTTGTTACTGATTTTCTCCGACAACCAGGAGATTTAAACGATCCTCCAGACCTTAATTTACCAGAAAATGCCCAAGAACCTTTACTATCGATCGTCAATCGTCATATTTATGGCAATTCAGCAGCCAGAGACAAATGTTACCTTCATAATTTAGACCCGATGAAGAATAAATTAATACAAAGAAGAACTTTTTGATAAAATCTTAGAGAAAGGTTAAAAAATATTACAATATTAATAAATGAAATTATTAATAGTAGGAGCTACAGGTACATTAGGCAGACAAGTAGCTCGTCAGGCATTAGATCGAGGCTACAAAGTACGCTGCTTAGTACGTAATCCCAAGAAAGCGGTTTTTCTTAAAGAATGGGGTGCAGAATTAATTCAAGGAGATATTTGCGATCGAGAGACTATAGCACCCGCCCTAGAAGGGATTGAAGCTGTTATTGATGCTGCTACAGCCAGAATCACCGATACACTCAGTATTAAAGAAGTAGACTGGCAAGGAAAAGTTAATTTAATTCAGGCGGTTAAAGCTGCTGGGATAGACAGATATATTTTCTTCTCAATTATTAATGCAGAAAAATATCCCAAAGTGCCTTTAATGGAGATTAAATACTGCACGGAGCAATATTTAGCTGAATCTGGCTTAAATTATACAGTTCTCCGTCTCTGTGGCTTTATGCAAGGATTGATTGGGCAATATGCTATCCCGATTTTAGATAACCAAGTTGTCTGGGTAACAGGAGCAGCTACTCCTGTTGCCTACATGAATACTCAAGATATCGCTAAATTTGCCATTCGCGCTTTGGAAGTACCAGAAACAGAAAAACAGATTTTTCCTGTAGTCGGTACTTGTGCTTGGGAAGCTTACGAAATCATTAACTTGTGTGAAAGATTATCGGGAAAAGATGCCAGAATCTCCCGCGCTTCTCTAGGATTATTGCGTTTAATGCGGAATGTTACTCGTTTCTTTAAGTGGGGACAAAATGCAGCAGATCGTTTTGCTTTTGCTGAAGTATTAGCTAGTGGTAAACCTCTAGATGCATCAATGGAAGAAACCTATCGAACTTTTGGGATCGATCCAGCAGAAACCACCACGCTGGAATCGTATCTGAAAGAATACTTCGATCGCATTACGAAAAAGCTCAAAGAAATTGACTACGAGAAAAATAAAAACAAGAAGAAACGCAAAAAACCAACCATTCCTTACCGAAACCAGTTTTAAAACAAATTTATACGGTGCATTCTGACGGTGACTTATTCAGAATCTGATATCCCCTACTCAATAGTACAAAAAACTTGAGACAAAATAGTATGAATTTGACTTATTTAGATAGTAACTCTTGGCTAATCGAAATAGAAGAGCAAAGAATACTCTTAGATCCCTGGTTAGTAGGTAAATTAATTTTTGCTAATCTTCCCTGGCTATTTACTGGTCAAAAAAATAACCTTCCTGCCATTCCCGAAAACATCGATCTTATTCTTCTTTCTCAAGGATTGGAAGATCATGCTCATACTCCCACTCTCAAAGAATTAGATCGTAATATTCCTGTTGTTGCTTCTCCTAACGCTACTAAAATTGTTCGAGAACTTGGTTATTCCCAGGTCACTTGTTTAGAGCATGGAGAAAGCTTTACTTTAAACAACCGAGTGGAAATTAAAGCTTTTCCTGGTTCGCCCATAGGCCCTACTTTGGTAGAAAATGGTTATATCCTCAAAGGTCTGACTACCAATAAAACTCTATATTACGAACCTCACGGCTATCATTCTCCTTCGTTAAAAGAAAATACACCTATTGATGTGATTGTTACTCCTATTACTAGCCTTAAACTACCTTTGGTTGGTGCAATACTCAAAGGACAAAAATCTGCTTTAGAAGTATGTCAATGGCTAAAACCTCAAGTAATTTTATCTACTGCGGGAGGAGACGATGTTAGCTTTGATGGGTTACTAGCATCTTTAATACAAGAAGAGGGTAATCTTCAAACTTTTAAATCTTTATTAGAGAAGCATAATCTCAATACTAAAGCAATTGACCCTAAATCGGGAGAGACATATCAATTAGAATTAACCTAAAAATTTTGTTATAAAATAAGTAATCCCTCTATAAAAGAGGGACATTAAATGAAGGTTACACTGAAGAATGATTTTTGACACAATTTTAATACTGTTGTGTCAGCAGCTTATTGAGCAGGCTCTAGAGTTGGACTTTCGGCAGCTTCAGATTCTGTAGGAGTTTCTACAGCATCTTCCACTGGTAAGATTAGTTCAGAATCTGGGGATTCCATAGGAACTTCGCTAGATTCTATTTCTGGAGTTTCCTGTTCTGCTGCTTCTAAGTCAAGATCTTCCATCTCAGCAGATTCTAGTTCTGTGGGTTCTTCACTAGCTTCTAACTCAGGATCTTCCATCTCAGCAGATTCTAATTCTATAGGTTCTTCACTAGCTTCTAACTCAGCATCTTCCATTCCCGCAGATTCTAGATCCATAGGTTCTTCACTAGCTTCTAACTCAGTATTTTCCATCTCAGTAGATTCTGGATCGAGGGATTGCTCACCTGTTTCTAAGCCATCAAAACCTTCTGAGGATTCTAATTCAACACCACCGTTAATAGAAGGTTCTTCTACTGAAGGATTAGAACTATTAACAGAAGAACAAGCACCTAAAAGAGAAGCTAATAATAAAGTTACCGAGAGAGCTTTAATTTGTAATTTCATAGTTATTACTCACTAATTTTCTTTACTTGTTTAAACAAGATAAAAAGAAAAAGTAAAAAATGTGATAGCCATGTAAAATTTTTCTAATATAATCGGTAAATCAATGCTTCAAAGTATTTCCTAGAATTTTACTTTTAAAAGCTAACAATACGAGATTTTTAAATTAGTTGTTTTTTATATCTCTTGTCTATATAGCGAATACTACCTAATAAATTTTCAGGATGGATTAGATAGGACGCTCTCCATTTACTTGCTAAATTTACTAAGTATAGTCAAATATCTTGAGGTAGCTATATTATAAGTTAATAGTTAAATACTATTAATGATTGACGAGCATATAATAAATAAAATTTTCCAAAAAAATACTAGATATTGTTTAGATTTATTCGATCGATATAAATTTATTCTTCTTGTATAAGAGATCGATTATTGTTTAAAAAAACTAACAATAAACAAATCTTCTTAGAGGGTAAAATAATATACATATTATCATTTTTTTGCCGTCTTATAGCACAGAAAATAAGCACAAAATTTAGTCTACTAATACTTATTTTTTGAAGAAAGCCTCGTAAATGAGATTTATGTATAGCATGAATGCGAGTACGAGCTTTAAGTTTACTTACTGCATTATTAATAGGAAACAGGAGCAGTACGCTCGCTAATAAATAATTTTTGGGCTATTTCACGATCGCCTCGGGAATTCCAGTAGTTACAAGATTCAAAAAAAACTCTAATAATATAAGAATTATGAACTAAGTATGCCTATAAGACAATAATTTACTTTTTCTTTACAAAATACCCATAAGTTGAAAAAATTGTATAGACCAATGCCATTAATCCAATGCAGAACATCGCCAACTATCATCAGAGGCTGCATAGTTTCAGCCCCCGCGAGATTATTCCCCTACAATCCGATTGTTTTTGGCTACTGAAACGGGGTATAGTCAAAACCTGTACCTGGAACGAAGAAGGGACAGCTATTACTCTTGGCTATTGGGGTTCAGGAGATATAGTAGGACAGCCTTTATCATTAGTTAGTCCCTATCAAATCGAATGTTTGAATTTAGTTGAAGCTGTTGCTCTTCCTCTTCGACAGTGCGATCGATTATCCGAGGCAATTCGCCGTCATATTCAAGAAACAGAAGAATTGCTTTATATAGTTCGTTCTGAGCGAATGTATACCAGATTAATCAAAATTTTAACTTGGTTGGCGCGTAAATTTAGTTATGAAGTAGAAGAAGGAAGATTAATAGATTTACCTCTCACTCATCAAGAATTAGCAGAAGTAATTGGCACTACCAGAGTAACGGTAACAAAGTTGATCAACCAATTAGAACAAGAAGGAATAATCACTCGTCCTCGCCGTAATTTTATCATCCTCAATTCACCTAGGTTGAAATAAATTTTTTTGGGGTTAGGTATTAAAGTTAAAAAAACAAAAAATTCAAGTGGAAAACGCTACTCTTGAACTATTAACTAGTACTTTTGCTTATGCCCCAAGTATTATATCCCTGTCGATTACCAACCCCATTACAATTAGGAGATATGGTCAAAGTTATTGCTCCTAGTGGTGCATTAAAAGAATCTATCGCATTTGAAAGAGGATTAAATATCTGGCGAGCGCGGGGTTATAAAGTAGAGTTAGGGAGTAATTATTCTACTTGTTATGGCTATCTAGCAGGAACAGATAGTCAACGCCGACAAGCTTTAGCAGAAGCCTGGTTCGATCCTAACTGTAAAGCCATTATTTGTGCTAGGGGTGGTTATGGTGGGGCGAGATTGTTAGAAAATTGGCATTGGTTTATAGAGGGACAAAAAGACAGAGAAGAGAGATTAAAATCAGTAGAACCTAAATGGTTAATTGGATTTTCAGATGTTACTAGTTTGTTATGGAGTCTGGCAACAGTAGGAGTTGCTGGCGTTCATGCTCCTGTAGTGACAACTCTAGCAGATCAGCCAGAATATTCTCTTCAAAGACTATTTGATTGTATTGAAGGTCGTCCTCTCAAACCCTTACAAGGAAAAGGTTGGGGTGGGGGAAAAGTAGGAGGTTTTTTACTGCCAGCTAATTTAACAGTAGCTACTCACTTGTTAAATACGCCAATTCAACCTTCTTTAGCAGGGGTAATTCTGGCATTAGAAGACGTAACTGAATTTCCCTATCGAATCGATCGAATGTTAACACAATGGCGTATGCTAGGAGCATTCAAACAAGTTAAAGGAATTGCTTTAGGCAGATTTAGTCGTTGCGATCCTCCTGGAGGTAGTAAAACTTGGACAACAGCAGAAGTGTTGCGCGATCGCTTGGGTAGTCTTAATATTCCTGTAGTATCCGATCTTCCTTTTGGACATGATCGCATTAATTCTGCTTTACCTGTAGGGCAAATAGTAGAGTTAGATGCAGATACGGGTTTATTAAGTTTTGAAAATAGTAATCGAGCAAAAAATGGCAAAACTAGTATTACAAAATCTATATAAAAAATATAATTCCAAAGTAATACCAGTCAAAGATGTTTCGCTACAGGTAGAGGATGGAGAGTTTCTGACTCTGTTAGGCCCTTCTGGTTGTGGTAAATCTACTTTACTCAGATTAATTGCGGGTTTAGAACCAGCCACAGAGGGCAAAGTCATAATTGGAGATAAAAATGTCAATCGGGTTGCTCCAGGGGATCGCAATATTGCCATGGTGTTTCAAAGTTATGCTCTTTATCCCCATATGACTGCTGCGGAAAATATTGGTACTGCTCTGAAATTACGCAAAATGCCCCCCGCAGAAATTCAAACAAGAGTACAAGAAGCAGCCCAAAAACTAGAGTTGAACCATCTTCTCGATCGCAAACCAGGTCAGATGTCTGGGGGACAACGTCAACGAGTAGCCTTAGCTAGAGCTTTAGTCCGCGATCCCGACGTATTTTTACTGGATGAACCTCTCAGTAATTTAGATGCTTTATTACGGGAACAAGTACGGGCGCAACTGAAACAATTATTTAAAGAGCAAAATAAACCCGTAGTCTATGTTACCCATGACCAAACTGAAGCCATGACTTTATCTAGTAAGGTAGCAGTTTTATACGATGGTCAAGTTCAGCAACTCGATCCTCCCAATCGTATTTATACTCAGCCTGCTAATCAATTCGTAGCTGGATTTGTAGGCAGTCCCCAGATGAATTTTATTAATCTTAAATGTGAGGGGAATAAAGTGACTCTGGGTGATTTCCCCATTCCTTTAAACCATCTATCCTCTATTCCCAATCGACTAGTTTTAGGTATTCGCCCAGAAGATTTTCGTTTAGCTACCCCAGAAGATGAAGCTGTTTTGCAGGGTAAAGTCTTTTTAGTTGAAGAATTAGGTAAAGAAAATTTAATTAGCCTTAAAGTCGATGGTACTGATTTAACCATGAGGGTTTTATTACCCTTCGATCGCCAATGGCAAGGAGATAAAATTCAGTTAGTTCCATCCTTACAAAAATTACACTGGTTTGATGCAGAAACAGGCGAGCGACTAGATACAAAGTAGAGACAAAAAAATAACCCTCTTATCCAAGAGGGCTGACTATAAATAAAAGAAATTAAAGTAAAGCTCAAATTGGCAAAATTAGCCGATTAATTCTTTAGCTTTAGCAACTACGTTGTCTACAGTAAAACCAAATTTTTCGAGGCAAACACCACCAGGAGCAGATGCACCAAAGCGGTCGATCCCGATTGCAGCACCGCTATCGCCTGTATAGCGACACCAACCAAAGGTAGTACCTGCTTCTACTGCTAAACGTGTCTTAGCTACTTTAGGTAGTACAGACTCTTTATATTCTTCGCTTTGAGCTTCAAATAATTCCCAGGAAGGAAGAGAAACTACCCGTACTTTCTTACCTTCTGCTTTAAGAATTTTTGCTGCTTCGGCACAAAGCTGTAATTCACTACCAGTACCAATCAAAATTAGGTCTAGTTCTTCAGGAGCAAAACCGCAAGAAAGAACATAACCGCCTTTTTCGGCTTTCTCGATCGAACTACCCTCCAGTTGAGCTAAATTTTGACGAGAAAGAGCAATTAGTGTAGGTGTATTTTTGCTTTCGATCGCGACTTTGTAAGCTGCGGAACTTTCGTTACCATCAGCAGGACGGAAGACGTTAAGTCGAGGAATCATCCGTAAAGATGCCACGTGTTCTACTGGTTGGTGAGTAGGGCCATCTTCTCCTACAGCAATAGAGTCGTGAGTCATAACCCAGATAACTCTGGCATGAGAAAGGGCAGATAAACGAATTGAGTTCCGCATATAGTCGGTAAAGACTAGGAAAGTTGCACCGTAAGGAATCAAGCCACCACCATGTAAAGCGATTCCATTACAAATTGCTCCCATAGCGTGTTCTCTAACCCCAAAGTGGAGGTTACGCTCTGCATAAGCACCTTTTTGGAAGTCTCCACTGCATTTGAGGGCAGTTTTATTAGAAGGAGCAAGGTCAGCAGAACCACCAATCAATTCGGGTAAAGTCTCTGCTATAGCATTTAAAATTTTACCTGAAATATTCCGTGTTGCATCCGCCTTATCTTCTGGGCTGTAATTAGGTAAGCAATCAGACCAATTTTCAGGTAGCTCACCACTCAACATTCTCTCTAATAAAGCAGAATCATCGGCATATTTATCCTTGTAGCTAGCAAAAGTTTTGTTCCATTCTGTTTCATATTCAGCACCGCGATCGACGGCTTTACGGAAGTGGTCTAGAGCATCTTGGGGAACTTCAAATTCGGGGTAATTCCAACCGAGATTCTCCCTAGTCAATTTAACTTCTTCTGCACCCAAAGCAGCGCCGTGAACGCCGTAAGTATTTACTTTATTGGGAGAACCGTAACCAATCAGAGTGGTAATTTTGATGAAAGATGGTCGATCGGTAACGGCTTTGGCTGCCTCAATTGCTTTGGCCATGGCATCAAGACTATTATTGTCTTCTCCATTACCATTTTCAACACTCTGTACGTGCCAACCATAGGCTTCAAAACGTTTGTTAACATCTTCAGTAAAGGCGATCTCGGTACTTCCTTCAATGGAGATGCTATTGTCATCGTAAAGTACGATCAACTTCCCTAGACCGAGATGTCCTGCTAAAGAAGCAGCCTCACCAGAAATTCCTTCCATATTACAGCCATCCCCCACGATGACATAGGTGTAATGATCGACGATCTTAGAATCTGGTTTGTTGAATCTAGCAGCCAGATGGGCTTCTGCCATTGCCAAACCGACACCATTAGCAATCCCTTGTCCCAAGGGGCCAGTGGTTACTTCGATCCCAGGAGTGTCAGAATTTTCTGGATGACCGGGAGTTCTCGAACCCCATTGGCGGAAGTTTTTGATATCATCTAGGCTAACGCTGTCATAACCAGTTAAATGCAATAGAGCATAATGTAACATACAGCCATGACCGGCAGAGAGAACAAAGCGATCGCGATTGAACCACTGGGGATTTTTTGGGTTATATCGCATAAAACGATCCCAAAGGACAAAAGCCATAGGAGCAGCCCCCATCGGCAGTCCTGGATGACCTGATTTAGCTTTTTCTACGGCATCAATAGCTAAAAAGCGAATTGAGTTAATACAAAGTTCTTCGAGTGACTGGGTGGCAACTACCATAATTTATCTGGAAGTGAACTACGATAAAACAATATTGGTGAAATGGGAAATCTCAGAAAGCGGAGTTTGCTGTCACCGCTTGCTGATGGGAAAGTATCTACTACCTAAAGGCTGTAGTTTGCCCCAAGGCTAAATCCCATCATCCCATTGTTTGGGAGCGATGGGCAAGGGGAGGGGAAATTTAAAATTTAGTTTTTAACTTTAAACTCAAAAGATAAACCTCTTTTCTCTTCAGAATTTACGAAGTGAACGCAAACCTCGTCCGCTCGATTTTTACGGTTCAGCTATACTTTTTAAAGGCTAAAGTAACATTGTGACCGCCAAATCCAAAGGAATTGGATAGAGCCGTTTCCACTCGATGAGAGCGAGCTTTATGGGGAATATAATCTAGGTCGCATTCTGGATCGGGGTTAACAAGATTAATTGTTGGTGGTACTTTATCATGAGCGATCGCCATAACTGCTGCTACTGCTTCTATACCTCCAGAACCGCCCAATAGATGACCTGTCATTGATTTGGTCGAACTTACCATTACTCCCTCTGCACTTTTACCTAAAGCTTTTTTAATTGCCTTGGTTTCAGTGGGATCGTTGGCGGGAGTACTAGTACCGTGGGCGTTAATATAACTTACTCGGTCTGGATTCAACTCAGCATCTTTTAATGCCAATTCGATAGCTTTAGTAGCTCCTTGTCCATCGGGAACGGGAGAGGTCATATGATAGGCATCACAAGTCATACCATAACCAACAATCTCTGCATATATTTTAGCTCCACGAGCGAGGGCGTGTTCTAATTCTTCTAGGAATAAGATACCAGCACCTTCTCCCATAACAAAACCATCACGATCGCGATCGAAAGGACGGCTAGCATGGGCTGGATCGTCATTACGGGTTGATAGAGCTTTAGCTGAAGCAAATCCAGCAAAGGAAAGTGGTGTAACTGCTGCTTCTGTCCCCCCACAGATCATTGCTGTGGCATAACCTCTTTGAATAAGCCGAAAAGCATCCCCAATAGCATGAGAACCAGCAGCGCAAGCAGTTACCGTACAAGAATTTGGCCCTTTTGCCCCAGTATGAATTGCCGTCAGACCCGCAGCCATATTAGCGATCATCATGGGAATAGTAAAGGGGCTTACTTTTCTTGGCCCTTTAGTTATCAGATTTTCATGCTGATCTTCCATTACTTTTAGACCACCTACCCCAGTACCGATCAATACCCCTACTCGATCTGCGTTGAGGTCGTCAATAACAAATTTAGCATCGGCGATCGCTTGTTTACTCCCTACCACTGCGAATTGAGCAAAGCGATCCATGCGTTTTGCATCTTTCCGTTCTAAATATTCGTGAGGGTCAAATCCTTTGACTTCTCCAGCAATTCTACAGGCATAGTCGGAAGCATCAAATAAGGTAATAGGTGCTATCCCATTCCGCCCATTCAATAAACTTTCCCAGTACTCGTTTAGATTATTACCAATTGGCGTAATGGCTCCGAGACCTGTGATTACAACCCGTTTTTTTTGCCAGTTTGTCATTATCCTAAATTAGTGAAGTATTTTGCTTCCCACAGAAGCAGCTTTGTTATTCTGTCAATAATTTGGCGATCGCCGATATATATATTTTTTTTTAAGCAGTTGCTTTTTCAGAACTAATATGCTCCACTGCTTTACCTACAGTGTCTATTTGTTCTGCTGCTTCATCAGGAATTTCTATATCAAATTCTTCTTCTAATGCCATAACTAACTCTACTGTATCTAGGGAGTCTGCTCCGAGATCGTTAGCAAAACTAGCTTCTGGCGTTACCCGATCTTCTTCTACTTCTAGCTGTTCGACTACGATTTTTTTTACTTTTTCAAAAACTTCTTTATCCATGAATTTTTTCCCGCTAGTTAACCTATTTAAATTTCACAGGCAGGAAACGGGGCGGGTATTACCGTTTCCCAAAATATAGAACCTTAAGTTTAACTTGAATCAGTATTTCCCATCTTATCTGAAAGAGTGACAAACCAGGCAATTGTATATTCGCATTTTTAACTGGCATTGGTATAACACTCTTGCCACCCTAACAATGCTCCTAAATTGATGCGCCGATCTTGCCAGTACGTTTTATCTAATTGTCCCTACTCACAATTAACATATTAGTTTTGTTCATGATTTTTAATATTTGTTGAAGCTTAATGAGAAGTTTGCCCAAACATCTCTTGTCCAAATGTCCAAAATATTTAATAAATTTAGTTGGCTTTTTCAGCCTCAATTAATTTATTTTGCTATTTTGCTCGATCGAGCCTATTACCTTAAGCTACTGATTTCCTCAACAAAATATATCAATTTTTCAATCTTTTGACCTTTTTTTCTAAGTTAAGATGAATTTTTGCAAGTTTAATTGACAAACAAAAAGAGGGCAAGCATAATACTTTTTATTGTTTATAAATATATTAAATCGTTACTAGATTCAATTATTCAAAAATAATTATTGAAAAATCAATCTCTTTGTGCCAACTAAATTTTATATTTAACCTTAATTTTATTAAATGAAAGATCGAGATAAGAATTTTACGCCGAATAAAAATAGTCATAAACTTTTTGGCTCTTATTTTCTTGAAGCAGGTATTATTAGTAACCAGCAACTTCAAGAAGCCTTACAAGAACAAAAAAACAAATATCCTTATAAAAAAATTGGTGAGATTTTACTTATTCATGGTTGGCTAAAACAAAATACTCTTAATTATTTTGTAAAAAAAATTATTCAGCCAGAACGAGAAAAGCAAAGGAAAATCAATTTAGGTATATACTACAATCAAAAATTAGCTATAGCTAACCCAATAAAGATAAATTTACAACCAGAGAAAGTATGTAAAATTTTGCTTATTATGGTTATGCTTCTTATTTTTGCTAATCTTTTATCTCATGCAGGTGCATTTATTCTGAATCAATATAGCGATACTCAGTATTCTGGCAGATTATTTCGCTTAGATGAAGAATCTAACATACCTACATTTTACTCTGCCTTTAGTTTAGGAATTTGCTCGGTCTTACTAGCTATAATTGCTTTTCACAAGAAAAAAAATAATTCTCACCATACTAAACATTGGAAATTTTTATCTCTACTATTTTTCCTTTTTTCCATTGATGAAATTGCCATGATGCATGAGATTTTATCCGTACTAAGAGAACCTTTAAATGCAAGTGGTTTCTTTTACTTTACTTGGGTAATTCCTGCTTTTATATTTTTGCTTGTATTTACTGTAGTATTTATTTCTTTTCTTCAATCGCTACCACAAAAAATAAGAACTCTATTTATGTTATCAGGTGTAATCTACGTTGGGGGAGCAATAGGAGTTGAAATGATTGGTGGGTATCATTCTCAAATTTATGGAGAAAATAATTTTGCCTATGGCATGATTACAACGATCGAAGAATCATTAGAGATGATGGGTATTCTCGTATTTATATATTCACTACTTTTTTACTTACAAAATTACCTAGCTAAGATAGACCTGTCTATTTCTTTCAAAAATAAAGTTAATCGTTGAGTAACTATTAAAACTTAAAAACTATCTTTAATTTAAAATTAATAATTGTATGCTTGTTTTTATCATTCCAGTCAAAAGTAAACAAGTTACCCATTCTTGGCAACATTTATCTCGCTTATTTGAAAGATGTATTAAATCTGTGTGCAATCAAACTTCTCGTGATTTTAAAGTTGTGGTAGTCTGCCATGAAAAACCTCACACTAATTTTTCTCATCCAAACCTTTATTACCTTCAGGTAGACTTTGTACCTCCTAGTTTATTTAGTTCTAATTATGGGCAAGTAAAGGGGAGTGGAGATATTGATAAAGCTAAAAAAATTTTAGCTGCTTTAACTTATATAAAGCAATTTAATCCAGATCACATTATGGTAGTTGATGCTGATGATTGCGTAAATAAAAATATAGCCAAGTTTGTTAACCAGAACAAAAGCTGTGATGGCTGGTATTTAAAGCAAGGCTATTTATATGAGGAAGGCAACAAATTTATTTATCTCAATACTAAAAATTTTCATCAATCTTGTGGCTCGTCAATTATTATCAAGTACGAGCTTTATCCTTTACTGTTTATCGATGATTATTATAATCACCATGACTTTGTACTTCAAGATAATATTATTTTGCAAAAATTACCTTTTGTTGGTGCGGTTTACATCATCAAACATGGAGAAAATCAATTTATGACTCCACAAAAAACCAAACAGTTAGGAAAAAAGGAAGGTAAGTTGGTATTTTTACTCAAAAAATTATTTAAGTACAGACCAACCTTGCTGACCGAGTACTTTTATAATAATTTTGGTCTATATCCGATCGGTTAACTACTTACAATATATAGTACTAAAGAACTAAGCTATCTCGCAGATAAGCCTTTTGCTTTGAAAAATTTTTGTTTGATAGAAGCAAATATTATGAATTTGAGCTTTACTCGATAACCTGCTTGAGAAATTAGCTTAAATTTTTTTTAGATCGGACATTAATTAATAAAAGATATTAAGATAAAAGTCAGAGATATTAAGTAAATACACGGAGATGATTTTTAAACTCTGACATAGAAAAATTTTTGAAATAGATAGTTCGATCGTCAAATAGCTCTTTCCATCTGTCTTCTAAGACTAAGGTTAGTGCTGTCTAGACAAGTCGGTAATCTCTTCTGTAAAAGAAAGCAAATTCGTTTGGCAATAGGCACTTTTGCATAAACATTCTAGAATACTTCTTTCTCTCAACTGCAAGGCTGAAAGTTGACTATTAATCGTGCAAAGGCAAAGTCATGCTTTGTCATAACTCGCTCGAATTATATTTTCCTGCTAAATGCCTTGATTAGTAGCCTTTATTTGGGCAAATAGAATAAATTTTCCAAAAAAATTATTAGACACTTTAGAAGTGATTGACAGATGACTCCAGCTTTTGATTTAGAAATAAGCAAAGAGCAAAATATTAAAGAAATTTTAAAAATACAAGAAATTTTAAAAGTAACTGTCGAAACAACAAGAAAAATTATCAAATGCGATCGCGTAATTATTTGCAGTCTCAGCAAACCATCTCGATGTTTAGTCCTGGCAGAATCTGTCGATTCTAAATATGCTTCTATTCTCGGAAAAACAATTAAGGAACCCTTTTTAGGAAGGGAATATTCAAATTTGTACTACCATAATCTGGTTTTAACCATAGATGATATTTATCAGGCGGATAAAAGTCAAAGCGATCTAGAAGACTTAGAAAAACTTGAGGTTAAAAGCTTGGCGATCGCACCTATTTCTATAAACAATAAAGTATCGTGCTTTTTGGCTGCTTATCAATGTGATCCAAGCCAATCTTGGCATTCGGAAACAGTCAATTTTTTGAGAGAAGGAGCAAAAACGACAGGCAGAGTTATCTCCAAGATTTTTCAAGCTAATAAGTCACAAGATTTTAATTCCAGACAAAAGCCAGAAGAAGAGCAAGAAAGTCTCAATTACTCAATAACTGAGGCAAAAAACCATGAAAACAGTCAAGAAAAAGCTCCAGTTCGAGAACAAAAAATCATAATCGAACAAGAGCAAAGTGAACCATTAGCCGAAGTCGAAAGTAAAATAACTGAAGAGAGAAAGATGTCGCAAGATTTTAATTCCAGACAAAAGCCAGCAGAAGAGCAAATAATCCCAAATTACTCAATAACTGAGGCAAAAAACAACGGCAACAGTCAAGAAAATTCTCAAGGTCGAGAGCAGAAAGCCATGATCGAAGAAGAGCGAAGTGCATCTTTGGCCGAAATTAAGAGTAAGATAACCGAAGAGGAAAATTTGTGGACAAAAGATTTTCCCGAAGTGATTCAACAGATTCGTCAATCTCTCAAAACCGAGGATATTCTCAAAACTAGTGTTAAAGAAGTACGGAGAGTATTAAATTGCGATCGCGTTGTAGTCTACAGTTTAAACCAAGATAACTATGGCACAATTGTCGCCGAAGCTGTAGTAGGTGGTTGGACAAAAGCCGAGGGTAAAGTCATTCAAGACCCTTGTTTTGAAGCCAGATATTTCGACCAGTATCGCAACGGTAGAGTTCGCGCCTGGAATAACATTTACGAAGCAGGAATGAGTAAATGTCATGTAGAACAATTAGAACAATTAGAAGTAAAAGCAAATCTAGTAACACCTATTATTAAAGACGAAGAACTATTTGGTTTATTAGTAGCCCATCAATGTTCTAACAGTCGTCAATGGGAACAAATGGAAATCTTGTGGGTGACTCAAATTGCGACCCAAATTGGATTTGCTCTCGACAATGCCCGATTATTAGCAGATGCCCAACGCCTCCGCGAACAAGTAGAAGATGAAAATAGATGGACAGAGTATTTTACCGATTCGGTTCAACAGATTCGTCAATCTCTTAAAACTGAGGATATTCTCAAAACTAGTGTTAGAGAAGCACGCAGAATTTTAAATTGCGATCGCGTCGTAGTTTATAGCATCACACCAGAAAATTATGGTCTGATTGCTGCAGAATCTGTAACCTCTGATTGGATCAGAGCAGAGGGTAGAGTTATCAAAGACCCATGCTTTGAATCTAAGTATCTCGACCAGTATAGCAAAGGTCGAGTTCGCGCCTGGAGTAATATTTACGAAGCGGGAATGAGTAGTTGTTATGTAGAACAATTAGAAAAATTACAAGTTAAAGCCAATTTAGTCACACCAATTACTAATGAAGGAAAACTATTTGGTTTATTAGTAGCTCATCAATGTTCTGGTTTCCGTGATTGGCAAAAACCTGAAATCCGTTGGCTAACTCAAATTGCCAACCAAGTCGGTTTAGCTCTCAATAACGCTCAAATGCTCGAGGAACTACAGCAATCTACTCAAGATACTCAAGAAATGGTAGAACGTGCTGTAAATAGCATCTCTAATATTCAACGTACCTTTCTCAGTCTGGCCGTAGGATTTGATAATCTAAATAACTCTTGCCAAAACTTTTCTGAGACAATTAATACGGTCAAAAATGTGAGCAAGCAAATAGCCCAACAATCTATGGGTATCACTAGAGCCGTAAATCGTAGCCAGATTGACGACGAGAATACTCAAAACTCTATTATGGACTTGTCTGAAACGATTTTTTCTTTAATGCAAGAGCTATTTGAAGCAACAGCTAAAATTGACCCCTTATTTGCCAATATTAAAACAGAAGTTGAAGAGAACAAAGCTGCTCTCGACTCAGAAACACAAAAACTAGTAAGTGGAGTTCGCGAATTTCAAACTGTTCGCCAAAAGCTAGATCGAGTTGTTACTCTAAATCATAAGATGAGTAACCTGATAGAAACTATTTCCGAAGCCTTAGAAAATAAAATACAAAGTTCCACCTTCGCTAGAGATTCAGTTCAAGAATTAGCAGATATTACAGAGCGAATTTCTCAACAGTCTATGGATATTACTCAATCTTTTAACCAGTTAGTTGTCTTGGGGCTAGGGCTAGAACCAAGTTATCCTCTAGAGAAATCTAACTCGAAACATTTGCCTAGTAAGCATATTAGAATCGGCATCCAGCAACCACTGACAGACTTGAACATTACAGATTCTGATTAGTTTTTGTTCCCTTCGGTTTTATTCTTTAATGCAATTTAATTAATTAACGCTGACGCTCTCTTTAGAACAAATTGATTTGTACCAAAAAAGAAAACGCCAGCGTTTACTCTTAATATTATGCTTTAACTATAACTCTGATTGTTTTAGAACAAACCTAGAGTCAAAGATTTGTCGATAGGGAAAGTAGCACCAATTCCCAACCAAATAGTCACCAGAGTACCAAATAAGAATACAGTAGTAGCTACAGGACGACGGAATGGGTTTTGAAATTTATTTACGTTTTCAATGAAAGGAACTAGCATCAAACCAAGAGGTACTGCTGTTTGTGCAGCGATACCCAATAGTTTGTTGGGGATAACTCGTAAAATCTGGAAAACAGGATATAAATACCATTCAGGTAAAATTTCCAGAGGGGTAGCAAAAGGATCTGCTGGCTCACCAATTAGTGCGGGATCGAGTACAGCTAGACTCACGAGTAAGCCGATAGTTCCTAAAATAACTACTGGGAATACATAGAGTAAGTCATTAGGCCAAGCAGGTTCACCGTAATAGTTGTGACCCATTCCTTTTGCCAACTTAGCTCTTAATGCTGGATCGCTAAGATCGGGCTTTTTTAAAATTGACATTGTTTTCTCCTTTATTTAGTCAGAATCAGCAGGCACTCAATAATAGATAGGATAATTGAAATATGCTGTTGGAGTTTGTGAATTTTTTATCAAAATTGAGGGGCAATACCCCTCAGGTGATAGCAAAAAACAGATTCTAGTTCTGTTTCTAAGATGAAATTTTTGTTTACAAAGGTCCAGAAATACCTTGTTTGCGAATCATTAAGAAGTGCAGCAACATGAATACTGCAATCAACCATGGTAATACAAAAGTATGTAAGCTGTAGAAACGTGTTAGAGTAGCTTGACCAACACTAGCACCACCCCTTAGTAGCTCTACCATTTGATCGCCAACGATAGGGATAGCAGCAGGAACACCAGATACAATTTTCACTGCCCAGTATCCTACTTGATCCCAAGGTAGAGAATACCCAGTTACACCAAAGCTAACAGTTAGTACTGCCATAACTACGCCAGTGATCCAAGTTAACTCGCGGGGTTTTTTGAATCCACCAGTAAGATATACACGGAATACGTGCAGAATCATCATTAGCACCATCATGCTGGCAGACCAACGATGGATAGAGCGAATTAGCCAACCAAAGTTAACTTCATTCATGAGGTACTGCACTGAAGCAAAAGCATCAGTTACAGTAGGCTTGTAATAAAATGTCATACAAAATCCAGTGGCAAACTGGACTAGGAAACAGACAAGAGTAATACCACCCAAGCAATAAAAGATGTTTACATGGGGAGGTACATACTTACTAGTAATGTCATCGGAAATCGCCTGAACTTCCAGACGTTCGTCAAACCATTGATATACTTTTGAATCGGTTACTTGTTTACTAAACATGAAGCCAGGTCAGCTATAAATATTTATGGATTTATGGTTGCACTTACCTAAGTTAAACCATTAGAGCTAGTTAAGCTACCTTTGGTCTATGGTAAGGATTATTTCGTAATAAGACAACGAGACAGAAATTCTCGGAGTTTGTTAGACAAACTTTTCTATTAGAGAATGTAACATAACTTTAAGTTAGGATGGTAAATATTGGGGAAAGATTTATTAATTTATTTCGATATGTTAAGCGTCGGGAAAGCATTTAAATAGTCGATCGCGCTAAAATTTGCTGACAATGATTCAATAAGTAAAAATTTATAAATTAAAGTAATAAAAAAACATAAATTAATATTTGCACTTATGCTGAAAAAAGCTTTTTGGATTAGTCTTGTTCTTTGTCTAGTATCTTCTTTTACCTGGTTTACGGGCGATGCCTTTGCTTTTACTGAAGAACAAAAATTACTATTACAGTCTTGGCGTATTGTCAATCAGTCTTATGTAGACGATACTTTTAATCATCAAAATTGGTGGCTACTGCGTCAAAAGTTTATCAAAAAATCACTCCAAGATCGTGAAACAACTTACAAAACGATCGAGGAAATGTTGGCGACTTTAGAAGACCCATTTACTCGATTACTTAGACCAGAACAATATCATAGCTTACAAGTTAATACTTCTGGCGAACTATCGGGAGTAGGATTACAAATTAATCTCGATCCAGAAAGCGGTTTCGTAGAAGTAATAAGTCCTTTAATTGGTTCTCCAGCAGAGGCAGCAGGTATCAAGCCAAAAGACTATATTTTAGAAGTCGATGGCGTAAGTACCAATACTCTCACCCTCGATGAAGCAGCAGCTAAAATGCGAGGCACAGTAGGGACAGAAGTATCGCTAAAAGTTAAATCTAAAAGCAAGGGAGAAATTCGTAACTTAACTTTAGTGCGCGATCGCATTTCCTTAAATCCTGTCTATGCCAGTCTCGATCGAGAAAACGATCTCCCTATCGGTTATCTTCGTCTCAATCAGTTTAGTGCTAATGCCACGCAAGAAATTGCTCATGCCTTAGTGGATTTAGATAAAGAAGGAGCAGAAGCTTATATTCTCGATCTCAGAAATAATCCAGGTGGTTTATTACAAGCAGGAGTGGAAATTGCCCGTCTCTGGCTCGATGAGGGGACGATTGTTTATACTGTTAACCGTCAGGGTACTCTAGGTAGTTTTGACTCATTAGGAGGCGCACTAACGGATAAACCTTTAATTGTTTTAGTCAATCAGGGAACTGCTAGTGCTAGTGAAATCTTAGCAGGAGCTTTACAAGATAATGGTCGAGCTTTATTGGTAGGAGAAACAACTTTCGGCAAAGGTTTGATTCAGTCTTTGTTTGAATTACCCGATGGTGCGGGATTAGCCGTTACGGTAGCTAAATATGAAACTCCCAGTCATAAAGATATTAATAAACTAGGCATTCAACCCGATCGCCTTGTCTCTCAAGAACCAATTACCTACAATCAAATTGCCACAGAAGTAGATCTACAGTACCAAACAGCAGTTAAAATGTTAACTAATGACACTGTAGTTGCTAATGCTGCTTAAGCACAATGTTATTGAGATAAACAAAAACAAACCATCGATGTATATTTTTCAGGGAAAGGTCTTACCTTATCCCTCCTAATTTTTCTATGCTAGAAAATTCCTTACCGCCACAAATTATCGAAGCAGAAGAGGCAATTTTAGGGGGAATCTTACTCGATCCTGAAGCTATGGTTAGGGTAGCCGATATCTTAGTCAAAGACGCTTTTTATGTTCAGGCTCATCGAGAAATATATAACGCAGCAATGATGTTGCACGGCCAAGGAAAACCCACCGATTTAATGACGGTTAGTACTTGGCTTGCCGATCGCGATTTACTAGAAAAAATTGGGGGTACGACCAAAATAGCCCAACTACTCAATCGTACTGTCTCTGCTGCCAATGTCGATCGCTATGCCACGTTAGTGATGGATAAGTATGTTCGTCGCCAATTAATTACTGCGGGACATGAAATAGTCGATCTAGGCTATCGCACAGCAGAAGAATTAGATAAAGTACTGGATGAATCGGAACAGAAAATTTTCCGTCTAACTCAAGAACGTCCCCAACAAGGTTTAGTTTCTATTTCAGAAACAATTATTCAAACTTTTACAGAAATTGAAAATTTACATCAAGAAATATCATTACCAGGTATTCCTTCTGGCTTTTACGATCTTGATGCTACAACTAGCGGTTTTAGTCGTTCCGATCTGATTATTATCGCTGGTAGACCTTCTATGGGTAAAACTTCTTTCTGTTTAAATATTGCTTACAATATCGCTAAAGAACAAAAATTACCCGTTGCTATCTTTAGCTTGGAGATGTCACGGGAACAATTGACTCAAAGAATGCTATCTGGGGAGGCAAAAATTGCTAGTAACCGTTTGCGATCGGGTAGAATTAGCCAGAATGAATTTGAACCTTTAATCAATGCCGTTGCTAATCTATCTGAGTTACCGATTTATATCGACGATACGGCAAACTTAACGGTAATGCAAATGCGATCGCAGGTTCGTCGTTTACAAGCACAACAAAAAGATAAATTGGGATTGGTATTACTCGACTATCTCCAATTAATGGAAGGAAGTGGTAGTGATAATCGGGTTCAAGAATTGTCCAAAATTACGCGAAGTTTAAAAGGTTTAGCTCGCGAAATTAATGTCCCCATTATTGCTCTATCTCAGCTTAGTCGAGGGGTAGAACAAAGAACAAACAAACGTCCTATGCTTTCCGATCTACGGGAAAGTGGCTCGATCGAACAAGATGCAGATTTAGTAATTATGTTATATCGAGAAGATTATTATAATCCCGATACCCCCAATCGAGGCATAGCAGAAATTATTATTACTAAACATAGAAATGGCCCGACAGGCACGGTAAAATTGCTATTCAAGTCGGAATTAACTAAGTTTGAAAATTTAGCAAGACCTAGTAACTATTAAATTTTATCGATCCTTGAAATTACCAAAAAATTACAATTATAGTTAGAACTTTTATGTCTTTGAAACTTTGACAAGCTGTCATATTAGTTTTATTTATTTTGAGCATATTATCTTGTTAAATAATAGTTTTAGAAAATGGTTAGTAAAATAAAAGGGTTAGTTCTAATAATTAGGCAATAGTAAAAATTAGTAATAACTAAAATTAATCTTTTCTTCCCCGTCACAATGTTGAGGTAAACTCAGATAATCCTATTTCTCCGAGTTGGCGAGCGGAAAGCAAAATAACTAGCTTATTTTAGTTAAAAAATCGGAAAGACTCTAAATACTGCTAAATAAATTTGCAAATATTATTTATTTAAGGTAATTTTTCAAATTTTATTAATGCAATCAGAATAAGCTGTAACTGTAAATTAAATGTAATTTACCCTGAGATTTATTCCCTCTAGAGATTGCAATATCTTTAAAATATAAGTAAGATTACGTATAAAATTAAATATAATTAGAGACATTCTCAATATAATTGCTGTAGTTTTGGGTAAAATCTCGTAAGAGTTTAGATATTAAGATAATCAATGAGGGGCAAATTTGCCAGGCGGAAAAAAATATGAAGATTCTGCTAGTGGAAGACGATCGAAATCTCGCCAATTTAGTCAAACAAGTTCTGCAAAAACAGCAGCATTATTCCGTAGAATTAGCTAGTAATGGGTATGAGGGGTTAGAACTGGCAAAAACTTTTGATTATGACTTAATTTTATTAGATTTAGTTTTACCTAAATTAAACGGAATTGAATTTTGCCAAAAAATTAGAAATGGAGGAAATCACACTCCTATTTTACTATTAACGGCACAAGATAATACTACTAATAAAGTAAGCGGTTTAGATGCTGGGGCTGATGACTATTTAGTCAAACCATTTGTCATCGAAGAATTGTTAGCTCGTATTCGTGCTTTACTCCGAAGAGGGCATGATTCTTTGTTACCTATTTTACAATGGGGAGACCTAATTCTCGACCCAAATAACTGTCAGGTAGAATATAAATCTCGTCAGGTTAAGTTAACAGCCAAAGAATATGCTTTGTTAGAGTTATTTTTGCGTAATCCCCAGCGAATTTTTAGTCAAAGTGCTTTGATAGATCACTTATGGACATTAGAAGAATTTCCTTCAGAAAACGCGGTTAGAACCCAGATTAAAGGCTTGCGCCAAAAATTAAAAAAATCTGGCGCGGACAGCAATATGATTGAAACGATCTATGGTTTGGGGTATAGGCTAAAACAAAACCCAGAGTCAAAAATTGTCACAACCAAGAAAAACGATCGAGCTAAAGTGGCAGAGAACTCTAACCAGAATCACAAAAAAAGTAACTTTAATAATTCTGACGGGGAAGAGCAACCCCTAGATAGTATTGCCCTTACTCAAGTATGGCAACAGTATCGGCTGCAATATCTACAACAGCTACAAACATTAGAACAAACGTTAAAAGCCCTGGAAACAGAAAACTGGCAGGAATTATTACATCAACAAGCCGTGAAAATTTCTCATACCTTAGCTGGTTCTTTAGGGAGTTTTGGGTTGGTTGTCGCCTCGGATAAAGCAGGTCAGCTGGAGTCTATTCTAGAAAATAGTCATAATTGTTTCAGCCCTGAAGATAGTAACAGCATCTTACAATTACTGTCCGAATTAACCTCGGAATTAACTGTAAAAGAGGATTGCCAGGCAATTTCATCTAGTTTAACTCCTCCTGCTACGAATAATAATCTCTCGACTAATCGACTCTTGATTGTGGATGATGATGCTGCCTTGACAGAAGCATTAACCATCGAAGCATTAACCTGGGGGATAAAAACAGAAGTAGCCTATAGCTTAAAAGAAGCCGCAGAAGCGATCGCCTCGATTAATCCCGATATTGTTTTATTAGATTTATCTTTTCCCGAAGGAGAAGAAGAAGGTTTCAAATTATTAGAAAAGCTCAATCAAGCAGAATCTCCCATACCCGTAATTGTGTTTACAGCTAAAGAAAGTTTTGCTCATCGCGTCACAGTAGCTCGGATGGGAGGTAAGGGGTTTTTATCTAAACCAGTTTCTCCCAGACAAGTCATGGAAACGATTAACCAAGTTTTACGACAATCTTATCCTCCTGTTGCTAAAATATTGGTAGTAGACGATGAACCACAAACCCTCGATCTGATTCGTAGTTTACTAGAACCCTGGGGATTGCAAGTGGCGTTACTTGAAGATTCACAAAAGTTTTGGGATGTTCTCGAACAACTAAATCCCGATCTAATAATCACTAAATTAGATATGCCTAATGTGAATGGGATTGAACTTTGTCAAGTAGTACGAAACGATCCTCGTTGGTATCAATTACCTATTTTATTCACTTCTGATTATCAAAATGCTCAGACAATTCAAAAAGTTTTTCGTGCTGGTGCAGATGACTATCTTGGTAAACCGATTATTCCTGAAGAACTTTTGGCGCGAGTACTCAATCGTTTAGACAAAGAAAGATATCGTCGCCAATTGACAGAAATCGATGTACTTACAGGGGTTTGTAATCGGAGAGCTTCAATTCAGCAATTAAATCGCTTACTAAATTTAGCGCAACGGCAGCAAAAGCATTGGTGTTTTATCCTCATCGATCTAGATAATTTTAAAGAAATTAACGATCGTTATGGGCATGAAGCAGGAGATAAGGTATTGAGTAGTTTTGGTAAACTACTAAAGCAATTTTTCAGGAGTGAAGATGCGATCGCTCGTTGGGGAGGAGCAGAATTTGTACTCGGTTTATACGATGTAACTAAAAAGTTAACCACCACTAGATTGACAGATTTATTAATTAGCTTTAGCCAAAAAGAGTTTATCGATGCACAAAACAACAAGTTTCAGGTAAGTTTTAGTGCAGGTATAGCAGAATATCCTCTAGATGGTTGCAGTCTAGATAAACTCTATCAAGAAGCAGACAAAGCTCTGTATCGAGCTAAAGAGCAAGGAAAAAATCGCATAGCTTAGTATTTATTACAAACTAGGGTTTATTACCTGCCAGTACACCAAGACTTTCACAATTTATCTATCTGCCTTGAATAATATAAACTATGTATGATGTTGCATCTCTAACAAAAAACGAGCTTGAAATCACGAATCTGGCTTTAAAACTTCGGCAATCTCTTGACTGTAAAGAAATACTCAAAATTGCCTCTGCTGAATTAAGAAAACTACTCAACAGCGATCGCATCTTGATTTACTCTCTAGCTAGAAATTCGCTAGTAGTTGAGGCATTAAGTCAGCAAAAATGGTCGATAATCTGGCAAAGTAAGACTAATTTCTCTTTTTCTACTACTAGTTTAGAATTTTATCGACAGGGAAAATTTTTGGCGATCGGCGATCTTGAAGCAGAAGAGATAGAGCAGACTCATCGTCAATTTTGGCAACAATTTCAGGTCAAAGCCAACTTAGTTATACCAATTATCTTGCCAGCAACTCAGGATATTGCTCCTGCTCTTTGGGGGTTGATTATCGTCAATGAATGTCAGCAACCTCGGCAATGGCAGCTAGCAGAAATCGATCTAGTAAAAGAAATAGCCTATCATTTGGCGATCGCGATTCAACAAGCAGAGTCGATCGTCTCGCGTCAACCCAAAATTACTATGTCAATAAAAGAGTTACAGCTTAGTCAAGAAAGATTGCAGTTAGCCTTAGAAAGTTCGGGGGATGGACTTTGGGATTGGAATACGACTACAGCAGAAGCTTACTATAGCTCACAATGGTATCGAATGCTTGGTTATCAACCCAATGAGTTTCCCGCCAATTATGAAAACTGGGAAAAATTAGTGCATCCAGATGATAAACCTTGGGTAATAGCCACTCTTCAATCTCATTTACGCGATGATTCTGTTCCTTACTGTTTTGATTATCGCTTACGAACCAAATCTGGTAACTGGAAATGGATTGCTAACTATGGCAAAGTAGTCAGTCGCGATCGTCAGGGTAAAGCCATAAGAATGGTGGGAACTCACAAAGATATTAGTTGCCGTAAGCGAGTAGAAGCGGAAATAATCAGTAAATCCAACGAATTAGCTGATTTCAGTTATAATCTCAAGCAATTACATCGTCTCAACACCACCAATTATCTTAGTTTTAAAAAATTATTTAACGATTATCTGCAAACTGGATGTACTATTTTTCAATGTTCTACAGGCATTGTCAGTCGCATTAAAGGCAATAGCTACCATATTTGTGCCGTTCAATCTTCGCTCCCATCTTTAGCACCTAAGCAAACATTTACTTTGGCTAATACTTTTTGCGCGGAAGTAGTTAAGACGAAAAAGACTGTTGCTTACAATCATATTGGTACTAACGAGCGATTAAATCGTCACCCTGTATATCAAAATCTCAATTTAGAATGTTATATCAGCACGCCAATCTTGGTAGATGGACGAGTTTACGGTACGCTGAATTTTTCTGGTACTAAGCCACGGGAACGGGAATTTAGTACTCACGAATATGAAATTATCGAATTAATGGCACAAAGTATCGGTAAATCTCTCAAAGCTTATCAAATTGAGAAACAACGTCAGCAAGCAGTAACAGAATTAAAAAAAGCCAAAGCAGAATTAGAAATTAGAGTCGTTCAACGTACTGCCCAATTGCAGAAAGCCAATCAACTGCTACAAGAAGAACTAGAAAAGAGAGAAAAAGCTCAAGCAGCATTAGAAGAAAGTGAAACTCGCTTTCAGACTATGGCAAATTGTTTTCCCATGTTGATGTGGATAGCTAACGAAAAAGGAAAATGCACGTTTTTTAACAAGGCATGGTTAGACTACACGAAACGAACCCTTGAAGAGGAATTGGGTTATGGCTGGACAAAAGAAATTCATCCCGATGATTTTGTTAATTGTGTAAGGGCATATCAAGAAGCAGTAGAATCTCGTCAGCCATTTCAAAACGAATATCGTTTACGGCGATGGGATAAAGAATATCGCTGGATGTTTAATTATGGTGTACCCAGATTTAGACCTAACGGTAGCTTTGCAGGTTATATTGGTTCTTGTATGGACATTAGCGATCGCAAAAAGATTGAAGCTACTCTCCAAGAATCCGAGCGACGCTGGCGTACTTTATTAGACAATATGCCCTTGTTGATCGTAGCCTTCGATTTGCAAGGACAAGTTAAATATGCCAATCCCTATTTACTCAAATTTACCGAATACAAAAAAGAAGAAATTATTGGTTGTAATTGGAATGATAAGGTAGTTCATCCCGAATACAGACAAAAAGCTAAAAAAGTATTTAAAACTATACTCAAGCCGAATGCTTCTTCTCTCAATCACTTGAAGGTAATCTTAACTAAATCGGGAGAAGAGAAAGTTATCACCTGGAATAGTACTCAGTTACGCAACCATCAAGGGAAACCTATAGGCATGATTTGTATTGGTGTAGATATTACCGAACGTCATGCCGTAGAAAAAATGAAAGATGAATTTATTTCGGTAGTCAGCCACGAACTGCGTACTCCTCTAACCGCAGTTCATGGTGCTTTGTCTTTACTCGCTGGCGGGGTAGTAACTCCCGAATCAACTCAAGGGAAAAAAACTTTAAAAATTGCAGCAGAAAGTACCGAACGCTTGGTTCGTCTAGTAAACGATATTCTGGAATTAGAACGCTTACAATCGGGCAAAATTGAATTGGTCAAGCAAAAAATTAATGCTAGAGAACTAATTCAAAAAGCGATCGAACAGGTACAAATCATTGCCGAAAAAGCCGATATTTGCTTAAAGCTGCAAAAAGCAAATGTTACTGTTTATGGTGATAGCGATCGCTTAATTCAAGTATTAACTAATTTGTTAACTAATGCTATTAAGTTTTCTCCACCAAATTCTAGTGTTTGTGTTTGTGCCAGGATTAAATACCCGGAAAATTCCGAACAACAACCTTATGTTCTGTTTATAGTTAAAGATGAAGGTCGAGGTATTCCTTCAGAAAAATTAGAAACTATTTTTGAGAGATTCCATCAAGTCGATGCGTCTGATTCTCGTCAGAAAGGAGGAACTGGCTTAGGACTTTCTATCTGTCGTAATATTGTCGAACAACATAACGGCAAAATCTGGGTAGAAAGCACTACAGGCAAAGGTAGTACTTTTTACTTTACTATTCCTATTGCCGATTAGGTAATATCTTAAAGCCAACCAGAGGATTAGACTATTGCTTCTTGTTTAGAAGTAGATAGCGATCGAGAGAGCGCGTTTGCCTTTGACGATAATGTTTACTCCCGTACTAGGGGCAAGAGTTACACCGCGACGTTTGAGTTTTTCTGGTTTTTGACTGGCTAAATCTAGCTCGTAGTTCGAGAGAATTGTAGCTAAAGAGAGTTTTAATTCCATTTGGGCTAAGGCTTCTCCAATACAACGACGCGCCCCACCTCCAAAAGCATTAAACTCATAAAAAGAAAACTGTTTTTCGAGGAAACGCTCTGGTTTAAACTGTTTCGGCTCTGGGTAAATATCTTCTCTTTGATGGACTAAATAGATACAACCTACTGTAACCATACCTGGCTCTAAATTATAGCCAAGTAGTTCCATTGGCTCTTGTACAACTCTCGGAAAAGTCAACATAGCAACAGGGGAAATTCTTAACGTTTCTTGACAAACGGCATTGAGATAGGGCAGTTTGACTATTTCCATTGGTTCTGGAGATGCGCCTAAACTATCTAATTCTGCTAGTAATTTACTCCGTACTTCTGGAAAGCGAAGAATCCAATATAAAGCCCAAGCCATCGCTGTAGCTGTTGTTTCATGTCCTGCGAACATCAGCGTCATTAGTTCATCCCGTAATTCTTTATCAGTCATGGGTTGACCTTGTTCATCGCGAGCAGACATAAGCAAGGAAAGAATATCTTGACGGTTTTGCTTATTTTCTCGTCTACGTTCGGCAATTTCTTGATAGATTAATTTATCTAATTGTTGCCTTTGGCGCAAAAAATAACCCCAGGGACTCCAAGCACCTAAATCTTTTTGCCAAGAAGGAAAAAAGAGAAACGCAGAAGTAAGGGGCGAGCGAAAAATATCGGCAATATTAGTTAACAATCGCTTAATCTCTTGACTGCGTTCTCCTGTTTGCAAACCATAAACTGCTTCTAAGATTACTTGTAAAGAAATATTTTGAGTTATGTTTCTAGCGGTTATAGTTCGATTAAAAGGTAATTGGGCAAAGATTTTTTCAGTTAGATTACAAATTAACTGACTGTAAGCTACCATTCTCTCTCCATGAAAAGGAGGCAGTAGCAATTTACGACGCTGTTTATGGCGATCGCCTTCGGCAACTAAAATAGAATAATCGCCGACTAAGGGTATTAAAATTCTATTGGTTTGACCAGAAGCCGAAAATTTACTGCGATCGTTAGTTAAAATCTGTTTGATCCCTTCTGGATGATTGACAAATATAATATTGTCGCCAAAACCGATAACTTCTGCGGTAAAAATATCGGGATGTTTTTGGGCTGCGGTTTCCATATACCGAACGGGATCAGCAATCCACTGTATTCTTTGCAGTAGACGAGGTGTATCTAATTTTGGTAGTAAATTCATGGTTAATCTTAATAGCAGTATAAAAAAATTAATTTAAATAAACTTTATTTTTAAGTTTAGTTACAAATTATCGCCTTTAGCCACTATGTTGCTAATCTCTGATTGACTAAGAGGGATAGTGAGACAATCTTGGTTATCCCATAGAAGAGCTGACTACAGAAACAAAAAACTATGGAAGTTATCCCCGCGATCGATCTTTTAGATGGAAAATGCGTACGTCTCTATCAAGGAGATTATGCTCGCTCGGAAATATTTAACGAGAATCCTCCAGAAGTAGCCAAAAATTGGTTAGAACAAGGTGCTACTCGTCTCCATGTTGTCGATTTAGACGGAGCAAAACAAGGTAAAACTAGCAATATAGCAGCTATTGAAGCCATAGTTAAAGCGGTGTCTATTCCCATTCAAGTAGGAGGAGGATTGCGCGATCGCACTGCGGTAACACGGTTATTGGATATTGGGGTTCAACGGGCTATTTTAGGCACAGTTGCCGTAGAACAACCAGACTTAGTTAGCGAACTAGCGAGTAGTTTTCCCGGGCAAATTGTCGTAGGGATTGATGCCCGTAATGGGAAAGTTGCGACTAGGGGTTGGCTCGAAACTTCCGAAATCACAGCTACAGAATTAGCCCAAGATATGGAAAAAAGAGGGGCAGCAGCAATTATTTATACAGATATTCATCGTGATGGTACGCTTTCGGGTCCAAATATGGAAGCTTTACGGGAATTAGCCAGTACCATTAGTATTCCGATTATTGCTTCTGGTGGGGTTAGTTCTCTTACCGACTTATTAAGTTTATCCGCCTTAGAACCATTGGGGGTTACTGGTGCGATCGTCGGTCGTGCTATCTATACTGGAGATGTTAGCTTGAGTGAAGCAATCAAAGCTGTTGGTAATGGGCGTTGGCAAGATGTACCTCCCCAGAGTGATTTTTCTACTTTTGCCTAGAGCTATTGGGAACTGCATATAAATATTAAGTCGAGCGTATACTGATTTGATATAAGTAAGGAGTCAGAATAGGGAATAACAATAAAAAACTTTTAAGTTTTTAACTATTTTGTTTACAATAAAATGTTTATCAAAAAAATTAGTTGGTTTTTATTATTATCTTTACTTTCAATTAGTTTGTCAGTAAATGCCCAAACAGACAATGAAGATTTTTGTCAAAAATATCCCTTAAATAGTATATGCAGCCAAGATAAATCTCCCCAAAAAACTAACTCTGCTAGAGATAACCTAGAACTTAATAACAACAAAATTGTAGATATTTTAACTATTGATGAAATTGAAAGATACTTAAGAGAAATTGGTTATGTAAGTATAACTAGATTAGATGAACTATCTTTAACTTTGATGATGCAAGGTAGACTATGTAACGTTATCATGGCTAGAAATGGTAAAGGAGTAGCTATTGGGTCTTATTTTCCTAAAGATGAAAAAATTACTTTAGATGCTATCAATGATTGGAATAAATCTTTAAGATATTCTTTTGCATTTATTTATAAAACCCAAGAAAATAAAGAGTGGGTAATCTTAGAAACTAATTTAACTGTTACAGGTGGTGTAACCGAAGAACGAATTAAAAGTTTTTTTAGACTACATACCGATTACCAAAATTATTTTAGTCAGTATCTAAATCAACTCTAAACCCTGCCATAACGGGCAGCCACTCGCTCGTTAAGCTTTTGTTGTTGGCTCAAATAAGCCCACATCTGATCCCCTAAAGAAAAATGCCACCATTCTTTAGGATGACGCTGAAAACCGCCATAACTCATTACTCGATCGAGTAACTCTCGACGGCGATGAAATTGCTGTTCTTGAAGTTTGGGACTAGCTGCATAATAATTAGAAATAGAGCGTGGAGATAATTCATCGATCTCGCCCCCCATATCTAAAGTTTCGCCTCGATCGTTAACTAAAGTCAGATCGATCGCCGAACCCGTACTATGGGGTGGCGGGGTTTTCGGATCGAGACTAGGAGCAGCCCAAAGTTGATAAACTTGTTCCCAAATATCTTGTTTTTGTTGCGGTAATATTTTTTCTTTAATTAATCCTTTTTTTTCTACTATTAAATTAAACGTATAATCGACCATAAATTGTTGCACTCCTACGGGTCGATAAGCATCAAAAATTTTTAACCGCCAACCAGGATTACATTTTTCTAGGCAAAACTGTGCTTTAATTAGAGCTTCTATCACTCCTTGACGCAGATAATAGGGCGATCTCTCTCCATAATCTGCCCCTAGTTTTTCATAGGGATGGGGTAATTCTACAGCAAAATGTTCCAACGGAATGGGAACTAAAGGTTCACCGCATTCTTCGATAGGAATTTTTTGGTAAGGTTTCACTAAATTTAAAATTTACATGAGTTATTTAAATTTAAACTCAAATTTTTCTTTTTGAGTAATTTAATCTCGTTTTTTCTGAAGAAAACTCACCTCAGTTATACTTGGTTTAATTTGTTTGATTTCGCCATTAGTTGCAAAATTATGGGCGATTTCCTTAACATCTATTCCCGTAGTTTGGCGCAGCTGTTCTAAGAAAGAAGCTATACTCGTTGCTCGATTGTCATTCTGTCCATCAACTACTGTAATACTCTCTATTTCGACTTCTGGCACACCAGCAGCCATCATTTTTATTAAAGTTTCTAGTTTTTGGAAGAGGAAAATTTCTTTGGCGTTATCTCCTGTTGCTTTCCAAGACTCTGCTAAACGTTTAGTACCCATGGCTTGAGCTTTACCATCTTCAATAATACTAGCTGCATCCCCCTTAGCTTTGGCGATCGCCTGTTTGCATTCTGCTTCTGCTGGAGCTACTATATCTGCTTGTAGCTGTTGTTGTACTTGTTTGATTCTTTCTGTCTGCACTGCTACTTCTGCTTCTGCTTTAGCTAGTTGGGCGACAACTTCTGCCTCTACTTCAGCAACTAAAGCTTCTCTTTTCGTAATCGCATCCCGAATTCTTTTTTCTGCTTGGGCTTTTGCTATTTCTAAATCTCTAGCAATTTGTCGTAAAGATGTGACTTTTTTATTTTCCGAGTCTTTAATTGTAGATTCCGCTTGGGCTGTAGCTTCCGCGCTCCGAGCATCTCTTAAAAGTTCTGCCTGCTGTTTGCGCCCGATCGAGTTGAGATAGTGAACATCATCGGCAATATTTTGAATTTGTAAGTTATCAAGCACTAACCCGAGTTTTTCTAAGTCGTCTTCGGCTTCCTCCAAAAGACTTTTAGCAAAGGCGATTTTATCTTCATTGACTTGTTCTGGAGTGAGACTAGCTAACACTCCCCTTAAATTACCTTCTAAAGTTTGTTTGGCTAAGAGTTCGATTTCTTTACGACTTTTGCCTAGTAAACGCTCGATCGCATTATGAATCGTTGGTTCTTCTCCTGCTATTTTTATATTGGCGACTCCTTCTACTGTAAGAGGAATACCACCTTTGGAGTAAGCATTGGCGACTTTAAGCTCGATAATCATGTTAGTTAAATCCATTTTAAAGGCTTCTTCTAACATGGGTACTCTAATGCTACTACCACCTTTAACTAAGCGGTATCCTACTTCTTGCCCATCAGAAGAACGAGTTTTTGTCCCTGCAAAAATTAAAATTTCACTAGGCTGGCAAATATAGTAAAGGTTACGAATGACAAACCATCCAGCACCAGAACCTAAACCGAATATGGCGACTAAAAGTGCGATTATTTCCATTTTGTTAATTGTTAGTAGTTAGTGGTTAGTTGTTAGTAGTTAGTAGTTAGTTGTTAGTTGTTTCCCAGTCTCCCCAACTTCCTCTACTCTTTCGGAGAATTCAGAGTGCCGATAACATCTATACCGAGAGTTTTATTTACGCTGTTGAGAAATTGCGCCACTATTTCAGGATGAACATTCGCTAAACTAGCTAAAGATTTACCATCGCCGTTGTCGATAACGTTAACTTTGTCTAATTTCAATCTGCCTGGGATGGCGATCGCTTCTTGGAGAACAGTTTCTAATTGTTGAATTAAGAATAATTCTTTGGCATCTTTTCCTGTTTCTTGCCAAACTTGACCCAACATTTGGTTAACTAAGGCGTAAGCTTCGGCATTTTCTTGCAGTACTGCTGCTTCCCCTTTAGCGCGTAGTTGTTGGGCGGATTGTTCTGCTTCTGCTGGTAGTACTTTCTCTGCTTGCAAACGTAGTCTTTCTAGTTGCGCCCGTACTGCTTGTAATTTCTGTTCTGCTTTGGCTCTAGCTTCTTGTGCTGCTGCCGTAGTACGTTCTTCTTCCGATCTTGCTTGTTGTTCTAGTTCCGCTTTAATTTTACGGAGTTCGTTTTGTTTGTCTTGAATAATAATACTGTCTTGGGTTTTGGCAACTGCTGCTTCTTCTTCACACTGGGCTTCTATTTGTTCTGCCTCGCTAAGGGCATTAGATTCAGCGATTTCAGCATTTTTAATTACTAGAGCAATTTGACGACGACCCAGAGAGTCGAGATAATCTACATCATCAGAAATATTTTGAATTTTAAGAGTATCGAGTTGTAGCCCTAGTTTTTTTAAGTCCCGACTTACATCAGAAGCAATTCGTTGAGAAAATTGTAACCTGTTTTCGTTAAGTTGTTCTGGGGTGAGGGTAGCAACTACACCTCTGAGATTACCTTCGAGGGTTTCTCTAGCAACTCGGACAATTTCCGATCGATCTCGATCTAAAAAACGTTCGATAGCATTGCCTACTAATGTGGGATCGCTGGAAATTTTCACATTGGCGATCGCCTGAATATTAAGAGGTGTGCCTCCTTTAGCATAAGCATTGGTTACTTTGACAGTTACAGGCATAGTTGTCACATCGATCCGTTTGATTGTTTCTAAAATCGGGATGCGAATACTTCTTCCGCCTGTAATCACTCGATAACCAATTTCTTGCCCAGTTTTAGTTTTTCTTTTTCTCCCAGAAAGCACTACTACTTCATTGGGTTTACAGATACATAAACAAGAATTAAGAAACCACACTAAAATAATTGTCCCGAAGATACCTAAAGCGATCGGTAGAGCGGTATATATTAAACTGTTACTGTTAGCAGTTTGTAATCGAGTGGGTGGTGCTTGAGCAACTATAGTTTCTTGTAAAATTTGAGATTTAGAATTACTCGATCGTTCCATATTTTTACTATTACTTATTACTTATTACTCATTACTCATGTACGGGCGAACGGCAGGAAAGCCCCTACTTATTACTTATTACTTAGATAGAATCTTCCGAAACTACTAATACTTTGCTATCTTTTATTTGAATTATCAAAACGCGATCGCCTGGATGAAATTCCCTAGAATCATCCGTCATAGCGATTAAATCTATCATTGAATCTTTTATATTAACTCGTACTTTTCCTTTACTATCAGCATCAAATGGTATTTCCACAACACCATAAAGTCCGACAATATCTTCTGCTTTAATTAAACTATCAACAATTTGTCGTCGTCTCCAAAAGTAAATAAACCAAACTATTAAAGCCCCAACAAAAATACCAATAGTAATTGATATGCCAGCAATAGCTAGAATTAGATAGTTCATTTATAGATAATTTTCTATTAATTTATTCGGTGCTTGGTAAGCGTGCAAAATTAAATTTTCATGTTTCTTAATACACCAATGCTACGAGGTCGCTTTCCCCTATTCTAATCTACTCAACTGACTAGACTTATATAGTTAGAAAAAATTTACTTAAGAACTATCTTGTTCTATCAAAGAATAAGAGCTTTAGCTCCAATGGTTTCAGCCTTTTTCTACAGCCTCAACTGTCTGGAGTGGCGATAACTCTGGGTCAGAAAGACGAGCTACCAGAATACATTTATAGTGTTGTCCTCTAATACCTTTAGAAGCTTGTTACTAATAAATAGGGGGCGCAGGAGAACGCCTGAATTACTGAACACCACCAACAGTGTTTCTTGTTCGAGATCTCTGTACACCAAAGTGACAAAGCCAGCCCATCCGCCCGTATGGTACACAGCAGGTTGCTCCTCAACATGCCACCCAAACCCGTATTCGGTTTTTTCGCCTGAGTTCAAGATGCCAGATTCATAGGCCTGGTGGTAAAATTCCTTGGGTAACAACGTCCCTCTTGTCAAAGCCACATCCCATTTGAGGAGGTCTAATGCACTTGCATAAATATTTCCAGCTCCTGCCATGCCATCGGATGGTGGTAGGTCTTCTGGGATGGTTTTACCGAAGTACATAAATTCTTTCTCGAATCCAAAGACCCTTTCTTTAAGCTCACTCTCTTTTGAAAGTTGATTAAACACTGCAGTATCCGACATCTCCAGTGGAGTAAAGACACGCGCTTTCATAAATTCGGCAAAGGGCATTCCTGATACACGCTCAATGATTTCTGCTAGGAGGATATAACCGGTATTGTTGTATTCATATTTTTCACCCGGTTGAAAACGTGGTGGTACTTTTTCTGGTTGCAGCCAGGAAATGATTATTTTCGCGTCCATAATCTTGCCTTCGGGAAGAAGTGTTTCTGCTAATGGCTCGTGATGGGGCATTCCTGAGATATGATGCAGAAGATGTCGGATGGTAATCCCCTCGTAGCCAGACAGTTCCGGGAGATAATTGGCAATGGGATCGTCAAAATCAAGTTTTTGGTCGTGTGCCAGCAGCATAATACCCAACGCCGTCATTTGCTTTGAGATTGAGCCCAGATTAAATGAAGAACGATTGGAAATCGGAATGCTGCCTTCTACATCAGCAAAACCGAAATTTCTCTGCAATAATACTTTACCCTTTTTAGCGTACAATATCGTACCATTAAACTTTTCTCTCTTTTCAAGTTCATCAAACCACTGGTCAAGTGCTTGTATTTTGGTTGTCAAGGGGGCATCGTGCGCCATTTGAATCTTTGGCGTATGATTATGCCAGTATGCGATCGCAATAACAACCAACAGTAAGACCCCGACTATCGATAGGAGCCTGAACAAAAGTTTTTTTAGACGCCTCCAGAAACTACCGCCTTTCGATCGCACAGAAAGGATAACAATAACGATGAAGAGAGCTATGAGCCATTCCATATCAATACCTCTTCTTTGGGCTTAACTATGATTATTTTCATTATTAATCCATAACTAGATCTTCAACCTCAGATTGGCTAAATAATCCCCTACTTTAAACTAGCAGACGTGACTGATAACCCCAAGTTTTTGGCTCTATGCCACGATCTTTGCTCATTTGCGTAAAGGCACAGCGATTGAATCGTGGGAAACGTTGAAACACAGAGAAAGTCGTTTTAAGATTGATTCTATCGATCTCTTTGATGCCGAAAAATAATGGTTAAACATAGTAAGAACAAAAGACGTATTCACTTTTTGGATATCGCTCGTGGTTTCGCCATATTCGGTATGTTTACTCAGCATTCTATGATTATGCATGAAATATCTGCTGGGGAGGGAGAAAGCTTATTGGCAAATCTCTTTTTTTATTTGGGAACAGCTCCATCTGCTCCGGTATTCATGGTAATCATGGGTGCATTTTTAATGAAATCAGACTCCAGTATAGGACAAAGCGTATGGAGGGGGATTAAATTACTCATACTCGGATTTATTTTAAACTTACTCCGCTTTACGCTCCCCTTACTAATAGCTTTAGCCGACAATAATAGCCTTAATGTAACTGAAGGCGAGACACCTTTAGAATTATTATTCTACGTTGATATTTTTCAGTTAGCCGGCTTGTCTCTGATTTTTGGTGCATTCCTCAAAAAAATAGCTGAGAAAAAATTGGTTGTGCCTTTTCTAATTCTGACTATTCTGTTAGTTTCACCATTTTTATGGGGCAAGCTCGATAACAATCCGTTTTTAAATCTTTTTTGGGGAGATGCTAAAAATGTCTCATTCCCATTTTTTCCTTGGGTGATTTATCCACTACTGGGTATGTATCTCAGTCGGTATTTAATCGATAGCAGAACCCTCAAGAGAAACCTAACCAAGATGGGTTGGTATGGGTTGGTTCTATGTAGTTTGGGGCTTCTAATCGTTAGTTTAAGTGTTTTCAAATTTTTAACGTTTGATGTGTTTTTCCCCAATGGCAATTACGAACGTAGTGGTGCAGGGATACATTTGCTAATAATTGGTTTTGTGTTTTTCTGGTTAAATGCTTGTTATTGGATTGAACAAAAGTTTGGGGTTGAAAATCCCATAATAAAAGTACTTATTTATTGGAGTAAAAATGTTACAGCTATATATTTTATCCAATGGGTGCTTTTTGGTTGGAGTACTTTAATTTTTGATTTGAATAAACACAATGCTTTCGTATCGGCGATAATTGGCTTATTCGTTCTTTTAATCAGTCATTTCTCAGTGAAGCGGGAACGTGTGAGACAATTGTTTGTGTGGATTTAGTCCTGCTTAGGAGTCGTGGGCGAAATAACTGCGGATTTCGGATGAAAGGTTGAGCCAGACATAAAGCAAGAGAGAAATCGATCGACAAAGGAGTAATCCAAGTGTCAAATATCAATAACCTAAAGCAGCAAGGCATCCTATGTGTGGGATTAATGACCTTGACTGGAGCAACTGGACCAGCAATGGCGTTAGATATATCCCTGGGAACAATTAAAGCTCGTCCACAAGACCTAGCTGCTGTTGGAATTACAGCTAATGGCGAAGGAATTAGTGTAGGCAATGTGGAAGACAATATTGACCTGAGTCATCCCTCATTTCCGCTTGGGACTTCCGTGGTGAATTTTACTGGTGCTGGTCTTGGAGATCCAGATCCACACGCTACTCTAACATCTTCGATTATTGGGGGAAATGGCGGGGAAGCAACTGGCGTTGCGCCAGGAGTGACACTGTCGGCTGCTGACGTTTTGATTGGGGACTCATTAAATCTTGAAGATGCAGCCAACGCTATCTTTACTCAAGCTTCTCGCGGTTTTGATGTAATCAACATGAGCTTGGGTTTTGGTACAGACATAGATGGTAACTCAACCTTTACCAAGTTTCTTGATTGGGTCGTGTTTACCGAAGATGTAGTTTTCACTACATCGGCTGGTAATAATGGAAAAAACGGCTCAAGTACGATCACTACACCTGGTGATGCCTACAACATTATTACAGTTGGTGCAACAGGAATTGATAACGATTTTGATTATGGTGATTTTTCCCGAGTTGCCAATTTGAGTAGTGAAGGGCCGACAACCGATCTACGCAATAAACCCGATCTTGTTGCACCTGGTATAAATATTGTTGGTGCAAATGTTGGTGGTGGTATCGGTATCGGTAGTGGAACCAGTTTCGCAGCACCTCACGTTGCTGGTGCTGCTGGATTACTATTGGATTTTGCCAAGAAAAATGAGACAACTCATGCCACCGATTACAAGGTTATCAAATCTATTTTGCTTAATGCTGCGGATCGTACAGTGAAGCAGAAAGATGGAACTCAGTGGCAGCCTACATTGCCAGGGATCAATCCTCTCGACGATCGATCTGGTACTGGACAATTAGATGTTCAAAACGCTTTTGTTAATTTCAAACCACCAGAGACAGTAAACCCTCTATTTACCGATCCTATCGCCTGGGATTTGAACACGATTGCAGCTAATGATGTAGTTGACTATAAAATCACCAAGAAGCTTGGGAGAAACACTCCACTAACAGCAACGATTATTTGGGAGCGTGAAATCATGCGGATGTCCGATGGTGACGATGATTTTCTTGACGATGTTTACAACGTTGGTAATTTTGCCGATCTCGATCTCTTCTTAGTCGATAGCTTTGGAGTGGAATTAGACTTATTAGATATGTTGGGTCGAAGCAGTCTTTCCGCGAGTCCAGTCGATCCCACTGAACACCTCCACTTTCTTCTTCCCAAGACCGACTTTTACACCCTTCGCGTCAAAAACAATTCAGATTTTGCTGAAAGCTTTGCCTTTGCTGTGCGATCGACTCCTGTGCCTGAAGTCAGTTCCCTCTCGAGCATTTTTGTCGTTGGAGGATTAGGATTAATGGGACTTCGTAAGAAACATAGGTAGTGTTGTCAAGTTGTTGACTAAGAAGATCGTGAAATAGATATTTAATAAGTTACTAGTACTTCAACAAAGTTATAATATTTCCCCTCTTCCTGTTGTTTGCTTATAAACATTTGTAAGAAATTTGTGGGGCAACAAATTCGTCAAAAGTATAATTATGGTAGGTAAATTTTCTCATTAAAAATTAGAGCTTTAAAGAGGAGGGAAATGTTATGAAAACATCTCCAAAACCTAATTATGACGACTACAGTTTAGACAAACTTTATAAAGCTGAACGCTCTATAGATAGAGAGAAATATCCAGAACGCTACAACGAGATACGTACAAGAATTAAGCAAATTTCTAAGCTAGCGAATCCAGACTATAAATGTCGAAATTGTGGCAATGATGAATGTGAGATAGGAGAAATTCATGTAACTGGAAGCACTATAGGAAAGCTATTGGATCTTCAAGGGACAAAGTTTAAAATTTTTATCTGTCGTCAATGTAATTACACGGAGCTATATAAATGTCCAAAAGATCGTTGGGGAAAAATTTTAGATTTTTTGCTCGCAGGTTAATCTGAGCAATTTAATTAGCGGGTTTTTGGAGTGACAATCATCTAAAAACCCCTTTGAAAGTAAGGTCTACAAGTTGAGTAAAATAAATCCAAGCCGTAACCCTTCACTTTAAATGAAAACGGTATGAGAAGCTAAGATCGGCGTAGTGAACGATCCAATTCATACTAGTAGCGCGGGTATAATTTTGAGAAGATACCAAAAGAGTAATTGAGGCAGAATAAACTAGTTGCTGAATTTGCCCAAAACCACTATTAATTAATGCAGCAAAATACAGATACCAGATAGTAAGTTGCCCCGTCAGATAAAAAATTAAAATAGCCAGAGTCGAAATAGCAGCACTCGCATCTCCTAAAATCATTAAATATTTGCGGTTAGCGCGATCGACAATTATGCCAGCAAACAAAGACATAAAAATGCTAGGCAGTTGAGAGAAAAATCCGATCGAGGCTAGGGCTGTTGCCGAACCAGTAAGTTGCCAAGCCCAGAGAATTAGGGCAAATTGGGTCATTTGGCTACCAATGTTAGATATTAGTTGCCCGAACCAGATAAGAATAAATTTACGCACTAGGTTTCAAGAAAATTATTTCAATATAGCTATAGAGGCGAACGGTCGTTCATGCTGCAACATTTCAAGAAGTCCAAACTACATCTAGTTTCTTTTTTGAAAATTTTATGTTTATAACACCACATCTAGTGTTATGATTTGATTCCCGTGAACATAAAGGCGAGAAAAGATGGATCATTTATTGGAGTGGAAAGCTAGTTGTGTAGACGAAGAGTTAACCCGTCTTAATGTGCTTCCTTTGAATGGTTCTTGTCCTTCGGAATATTTACTCTACTCTGATGCTATCCCCAGACGTAATGATGGCAGAATAAGTGAAGGATTTCTGCAAAGATATGAGCATACTACCGAGGGAGGATGGTGGTGTTCGGGTATCGATGTTTTGACAGGAGAGGAGGATACTTGGGGGTGTTTTAAACCAGATATTCCTCGTTTGAGCCAAAATCAAGGAAAAGCAATTAAATACGAACATCCTCCTAAAGCACCCACTAGCTTATTTGCCCTTAAAGTTCCCCTGCACTTGTGGGAAAAAATAGCCAATCGCTACGGTATAAGTATTTTACCAACAGATATAGATAAAGAACGACCCGATCGAGGTTTTTGGCAATGGTTCATTAAACATCCTGCCATTCCCTTATGTGTTACAGAGGGAGCAAAAAAAGCAGGAGCATTATTATCGGCTGGTTACGCTGCCGTTGCCCTTCCTGGAATTAATAGTGGTTATCGTACTCCTAAAGATGAATTGGGCAATCGTATTGGTAAATCCCATCTAATTCCCCAACTACAAAAGCTAGCTAGTGGGAGTAGAGAAATATATATTGTTTTCGATCGAGACTCTAAACCCAATACGGTTAAAGCAGTTGATGCAGCAATTCGCAAGATAGGCTATCTCTTACAACAGGCAGGTTGTTCGGTAAAAGTAATTACTTGGGATAATACTTTAGGAAAGGGAGTAGATGATTTTATCGCTAATTATGGTCGAGATAGTTTCGATCGCGCTTATGATACCGCTTCTTCTTTCGAGGTTTGGAAAGCTAAGGCGGGAACTCGTCTAACTCATACACCCCAAATTGAAGTAAATTCTCGTTATCTACCAGATTTAGCCATTGCTACTGAAGCTAAACTAATTGGCATCAAATCACCAAAAGGCACGGGGAAGACCAGTTTACTAGAGAGTATAGTATTAAGAGCAAAACAAAGTCAACAGAAGATATTAGTTATCGGTCATCGGGTACAATTAGTACAAGCTCTTTGCCAACGGTTCGGCATTAAATATATTACGGAAATTGGGGTTAATTCTCCGTGTCCCCCCATCTCCCCATCCCCCCATCTCTCACCTGGCTACGGACTTTGTATAGATTCACTCCATCCCAACTCCCAAGCCCAATTTAACCCCGAAGATTGGGAAGATGCGATCGTGATTATCGATGAAGTAGAGCAAGTTTTATGGCATGGTTTAAATTCGAGTACTTGTAAAGATAATCGAGTAGCAATTCTCAAGTCTTTAAAAACTTTGATGCAAAATGTTTTAGGAAGTCAGGGACAAGTATATTTAGCTGATGCAGATTTAAGTGATATCGCGATCGACTATTTAATTTCTTTGTCGGGTATCGATCTAAAACCCTATATCATTCAAAATGACTGGAAACCAGACAGAGAATTAGCTTGGCAAGTATATAATTACTCCGATAGTACCCCCAAAAGACTAGTTAAAGACTTAGAAAAACATCTAACCGAAGGGGGCAAACCCTTTGTTTGTCTGTCGGCACAAAAACTAACCAGTCAGTGGGGTACGAGAAATTTAGAAGCCTATTTCGAGCAAAAATTTCCTCAAGCTAAAATTTTGCGAATTGATTCGGAATCCCTCGCCGATCCCCATCATCCTGCTTATAGTTGCGTTAACAATTTAGATCGAACTCTAGCTAACTACGATTTAGTTTTAGCCAGTCCCTCGATCGAAACAGGAGTTAGCATCGAACTCGAAGATCATTTTACTTCTGTTTGGGTTATTGCCCAAGGAATTCAAGGAGAAAATAGCGTCAGACAAACCCTTGGTAGAGTTCGTGCCAATGTACCGAGACATATTTGGTGTGCGGGTTATGGTTTTAATAAAATAGGCAATGGTTCGACTTCTATCCCTAGTTTACTTACTTCTGGACATCGTTTAACCCAACTAAATATACGTTTATTACAACAGTCAGATTTTGAAAGTATTGACGATATCGATACTGGTTTTCAAGCAGAGTCTTTACTTTGTTGGGCGAAAATGGCAGTGCGATTTAATGCAGGGATGATTAACTATCGCGAGTCGATTTTATCTGCATTACGAGAAGAAGGACATCAGATAATTGAAGCATTACAGTCAACTAAAACCAAACAAGAAAAGCCATCAAAAAATAAAAAAGAACCCTCTTCTTTAATCGAAGCTATTACCGAAGTTAGAGAACAAAACTATCTAGCAGAATGCGAAGCGATCGCCAATGCTTCTCCTCTTAGTAATAAAGAATATCAAACTCTCAAAAAACGTTTAGTCAAAACCAATACCCAACGCCACAGACTCAGAAAATACGAACTACAACAACGCTATTATCTGCCAGTAACTCCCGAATTAGTAGCTTTAGACGATGACGGTTGGTATCAAAAAATCAGACTTCACTATTTTCTCACTGTTGGTCGTCCCTATCTTGTCGATCGCGATGCTAAAGTGGCACGTAAACTAATAAATCGGGGAAATGGTAGTTTATTTTTACCCGATTTTAATGGTTCTCAATTAGGGGCAATAGTGGGGACAATGGAAGTAATTGGTATTCCTATACTACTAGAAAATCCCCAGCGAGAGTTACGTAATACCGATCCTGACTTACAAGAAATTGCTGCGATCGCATCTTATCATCGTAGCGAAATTAAAACCACTATGGGTATCGGTATTGCTAAAAATTATAGTCCCGTTACTATTATCAGGCGTTTCTTAGAAAAAATTGACTACGGACTTAAATATATTCGTTGCGAAAGCGAAAATAAAGGACGAAAAAGAATTCGCGTTTATCAAATTGCCAAACCAAAAGATGAAAGAGAACAAGTTTTTAAACATTGGTTAAAAAGAGATGGCGATCGACCTGGTAGTTCTTTATTCTGGAAAGACGATCGCTTTAAGTTCGAGCAATATTCTAATTCTGAAGATACAAATTATTTACAATTGAGGTTAAATTTTTGATTATTTGTTAATTGCTAATTGTTGATAGTTGATGGATAATTGCTACTACCTACTACCTATTACCTCTAATGACTTCCGAATCTAATCATAACCATGTCCAACAACCTATTACCGATGCACCTCCAGAAGTAAAAGAAATTATTCACCAAGTTTTGCAATTAGAAAAAGATAAACTATATTTAAAAACCCCCAGAAATATCAACGAAGATATTCTCAATATTATTAAACAAGTAATTCAATAGTAGGGGCAGTTCGCGAACTGCCCCTACAGGATTATTTTAAAAATTTGGGTAAGCAGTATGCAAAATAAATTATTCATAGCGTAATATTATAGAAAAAAACTGATAGCTGATAGCTGTAACGCCGATCGCTACTTATTTTAACTATGTAAACAATTTCGTAAGTACTTAATAAATTTAATGAGATTAATTTCTCTACAACTATGTAACTTCCGTCAATTTTACGGTAAAACTCCCATAATTGAATTAGCTAGTGGTAGTCAAAATACTACCGTTATTCATGGGAATAATGGTGCGGGTAAAACTGCTTTACTAAATGCTTTTACTTGGGTTTTATATACTAAATTTACTGCTGCTTTAGCTTCTCCCGAATTATTAATCAATCAACGCTCGATTAGAGAAGTTAAACCTGGTACTGCTGTAGAATGTTGGGTAGAATTGCAGTTCGAGCATGAGAATAAAATTTATCAACTAAAACGTAAATGTTACGGGACAAGAACCGAACATAATGAAATAGAATATAGCTCAGATAAATTATTTATGTTGGTTACAGAAGATGATGGTCGTTGGTATCCTCCTGTAGAATCTCCAGAAGAAATTATTGAAAGGATTTTACCTGCAAGTTTACATCAATATTTCTTTTTTGATGGAGAAAGAATCGATCATTTTTTTCGTGCTGGACAAAATAATAACATTGCCGAAGATACCAAAGAATTACTGGGAGTCAAAATTTTAGATCGGGCGATCGAGCATTTAAAAAAAGCAAAAAAAAGTTTACAAGAAGAACTACAAGCGATCGGCAATTCTAAAATCCAAAAAATTATAAAAGAACAAATAAAACTAGAAATAGAAAGCGATCGCGCTTTAAAAAGACAACAGGAAATAACTAAAAAAATATCTAAATTAGAACAAGAAAAACAAGCCTTAACTATTAAACTACTAGATCTCAGTGGCGCAAGAGAATTGCAACAATTAAAAGATAAATTAGTTAGCTCAGAAAAACAAATCAAACATAGTCTAGTTCAAAAAAAAATTGGCTTAAAACAATTAATATCTCGTCAGGGTTATTTAGTATTTTTACCCACAATAACTAATGATTTTTTAAAAATAATCGCCAATTTACGGGAGCGCGATCGATTAAATACGGGAATAAAACAAGAATTTATTCAAAAATTGTTAAATACAGGAAAATGTATCTGTGGTAACGATCTTTGTCAAAACTCTCAAGCTTATCATACTGTCGAAGCTTTGTTGGAACAAACAGAAAAAGCCGATGTAGAGGAAGCAGCCATGTGCCTAGAAACTCAAGTTAACAAATCAGAACAACAGTTAAATGATTTTTGGCAAAAAGTAGATGGAGAACAAAATTTTTTAAATCAACAATATCGAGAAAAAATTAAAGTAGTTAGTGAATTAGAACAACTTAATAAAAAGTTAAGAAACTATCCAGATGAGAACATCAAAACTCTTCAAAAATCCATTGAAATTAGAGAATCAGAACTTAAAAATTTAATTAGAGAACAAGGTGTTAAGCAACAAAAACAAGAGATACGAAAGGAAAAGATCGATCGACTTCGTCAGCAGCTAGATAAAGATCGAGTTAAAGAAGACAAGCAAAAATTAGCCAAAAGAAGAATTCAAGGAACACAGGCAGCAATTGACAGATTAATTGAAGTAAGATTACGCTTAGAAAAACAGTTTCGTTTATCCTTAGAACAAAAAGTACAAGAAATTTTTAAGTCTATCTCTTTTACACCCTACATACCTAAATTGAGTAGTGATTATAAATTAACTTTAGTAGAAAATATATCAGGATTGAGTACAACTGTAGCTGCTTCTACAGGGGAAAATCAAATTTTAAGTTTATCATTTATAGGGGGAATTATCGATCGAGTCAGAGCCTGGAGTCAGCGTAATACTTTGATCGGTATTAATAGTAGTACATTTCCCATCGTGATGGATTCTCCTTTTGGTAGTTTAGATGCCATCTATAGGCGACAAGTAGCTTTTTTCGTACCGCAACTAGCCAATCAATTAATATTACTTGTTAGCAAAACTCAATGGCGGGGAGAAGTAGAACAAGAAATAAAAAATTATCTTGGCAAACAATATGTGTTAACCTATTATTCTCCAAAACCCGATTGTGAAAAAGATTGGTTAGAATTGGATGGCACTAGTTATCCTTTAGTTCAAAATAGTATTAATGAGTATGAATATACTGAGATTAAGGAAATCTAGTGAATGTTAATTTAAGTTCGGGATAGATTGTCGATCGAGTAATCATTGGGGAGTTGTAAAGCAGAAATGTTAATTCTAGATTCAGATCAAGTTCAATATTGTCAAGTTGTCGCCACTATAAAAGGAGAACAAAAAATAGAATCGGGATTAATATATCAAAATAATGTATTTATTAAAGTTAAAACCTACTCCAAAGAAGATTTACAGCTAGCAATCAAAGAATGTCGCGAAGATTATTTAGATAATGAAGATATCGAAGTTCCTACCTTGATTATTAAATCAGATAAAGACATAACATTATGGTTGGAAGATAAAAGATTTGAACCAAAACAAGATAAAGTAAATACTGCTGCTACTATTAAAAAGAAAGAATCGAGTAAAATTAACTTGAAAGAGTTAGTTACCGAAATGCGAGGCAGCAACGGTTTAGAGGTTAAAACTCGTCGTCACCAACTAAAGCTATACCAACGCTGTTTTGTTGGTAGTGAAGCAGTAGACTGGTTAGTAAAGTACCTTAATATTTCTCGTAAACAAGCAGTAGCAATAGGTCAAAAACTCGTTGACAAAAAAGTCATTCATCACGTTAATGATGAACATTTATTTAAAGACGATAACCTTCTCTACCGTTTCTATGAAGACGAAGGAAAAAATATTTGGACGGATAAATTGCTATAAATATTTATTTTAAGGTTGAAGACAATTGACTATAAAGTAAATTTTGATAAAAATACTTATAAGTAGATAGGGAAAAATAAACATGACTGTGTAAACAAGTATGAAGTTAACCCAAACCTTGACTACTAACAACTAACCACTAACTACTAACTACCTCAACCAATTAACTTTATTTGTGTCTTTTTACTTATTTGTGACTTGCATTATTTTTGATTGGCGTTACATCTCTGATTTGTAACTATAAGGCTTGAAAAGCTATTATCTAAGCTTAACAGATATTAAACTATATTTTTTGACAATTCATCGATAATCAAAATAATTACAGGAAAAACTATGTAATTATTCTGAGGCTTCAATGATTTTTTTTAGCTATAAATTTAGTATATTTATTTATATTTAGCTGACAAAAACTTTTAGTTATTCATATAAAACAATTACTCAAAGCTTATTTAATTTAAATATTTGGCAATATCTCAAAAATTTTGGTGATTATTATTGTTTTTAGCTCATAGTATAAATATCCCGCTCGATAAAAGCTTATAACTACTCCATCGTAAATATTAATATTTTTATTTTTAGGAGAATGTTAACTCAATTTATTCCTCATGGGCATTGTTATCTTTGGAAATACAATTTAGTCGGACTTCATCTTATCTCTGACTTATTAATTGCTATTTCTTATTATTCAATTCCTATTACTCTAGTTTACTGTATCCGCAAGCGTAAAGATCTACCTTATCCCTTAATATTTATACTATTTGCTGCTTTTATTATTTCTTGTGGTACTACCCATATAATGGAGATTTGGGTACTATGGCATCCCACTTATTGGATCTCAGGAATAATTAAGGCAATAACTGCTTTAGTCTCTGTCTATACGGCAATAGAATTAATTTTTATAATTCCTCAATTTCTTAATTTGCCTAGCGTAGAACAACTACGACTAGCCAACGAAAAATTAGAAGAAGAAATTCAAGAACACGAACAAACAGAAAAAGCTTTGAAAAAGAGCGAGTCAACTCTCAGAAGTTTTTATGACTCCGCACCGATGATGATGGGAATTGTCGAATTAATCGAGCGAAAAGATTTGCGTTATGTTTCAACAAATCATACAGCAGCAGAGTTTTTTGATTTAACTTCAGAAACTATGCAAGGGAAATTCGCCAGTGAATTGTGGAACTCTAAAAAAATTATGCATCGGTTAATTTCGGCTTGTATTCAAAGCAAAAATACTTTCCAACCTGTAAGCTTTGAATTTACTCATAATGTTGACAAAGCGCATCAACGGCAGAATTTCAATTCAGAGATATATCCTCGTCAAGATACCAAACATTTTTCCATAACTATTTCTAAAATTGACTTAGAAGCTCCCGAACAGAATCCTCGGTTTTCTTATCTGAGCGAAGACATTAGCACTCGCAAACAAATGTATCTAGCATTGCAAGAAAGTGAAGAACGTTTTCGTCTTGCTTTTGAAGCTGCACCAATTGGTATGGCTATAGTAGCTCTAAACGGACTTTTTCTGAAAGTAAATAGTTCTTTGTGCGAAATTGTTGGTTATAGTGAATCAGAATTCCTGTCACTTACTTTTCAAGAAATTACTCATCCAGAAGATTTAAATACCGATCTCAAATTTGTAAGTAAGTTGATTAAAGGTTCAATCGATCGCTATCAAATGGAAAAACGTTATTTTCATAAATTAGGTCATGTAGTTTGGATTCTTCTTAGTGTTTCTTTAGTTAGAAATATTAAAAAAAAACCACAATATTTTGTCGCCCATATTCAAGATATTAGCCAGCGTAAAGCAGTAGAAACTGAAATTACCAAATCTCTTCAAGAAAAACTCGAAGAAAAAGAAGTTTTACTCAAAGAAATTCATCATCGTGTTAAAAATAATTTACAAGTTATTTGTAGTTTGCTCAATCTTCAGTCTCGTTATTTGAAAGAAGAACGATTTATTAGCTCTTTTAGAGAAACCCAAAATAGAGTTAAATCTATGGCTCTAGTCCACGAACAACTCTATCAAAGTCAAAATCTTTCTCAAATTGTTTTATTAGACTATGTCGAACAATTACTAAAAAATTTATTTAGAGCTTATTCTATTAATTCCAATATAAAATATCGAACAAAAATCGATAATTTTAACCTCGATCTAGATTCGGCGGTACCTTTCGGATTAATCGTGAATGAAGTAGTTTCTAACGCTATAAAATATGCTTTTAAACCTAAAGTAATCGGTCAAATAAGGATAGAAACCTTGGCAGATTCAGAAAATAACTTAGTTTTAGTTATCGAAGATAATGGGAAAGGATTTAATCCTGATTTTGCAATGGAAAATAGTAAGAGTTTGGGCTTAAAATTAGTCAAAAACTTAACCCAGCAATTGCAAGGACAATTGGAAATTAAGAGTGATGTTAACGCAGGAACTAGATTTGAATTTATCTTTACTAGAATTAAAAAAGAAGTTATATGAAAGCTAATATTCTAATAGTAGAAGACGAAAGTATTGTTGCTCAAGACTTACAGTTTATCCTAGAAGATTTAGGTTACAATGTACCAACAACGGTCAATACAGGAGAATTAGCTCTTCAAAAGACTGCCCAAATTAATCCCGATTTAATTCTGATGGATATTAGAATTATGGGCGAAATGGACGGCATTGCTACTGCCAGAGCAATTTTACAAAAGTTTGATATTCCCATAGTCTATTTAACTGCTCATGCCGACGAAGACACTTTAGCCAAAGCCAAACATACCAGTCCCTATGGTTATATAGTCAAACCTTTTGATGAGAGAGAATTACGCACCACAGTCGAAATTGCTCTGTATAAGCATAAACAGGAGCAGCAATTAAAAATAACAGCTCAATGGCTAGAAACAGTTCTGACAAGTATTGGTGATGGTGTCATTGCCACAGACGATCGAGGATATATTACTTTTCTCAATCCTGCTGCGGAGAAACTTACGGGTTGGTTATTACAAGAAGTATTAGGTAAAAAGTCTGATGAAGTCTTTAAGCTTGTCAATGGAAAAACTCGTAAGCCAATCGAAAACCCTGTAGTTGAAGTGCTAAAAACAGGTAAAATTGCTCATCTACCCAAAGACATTTTACTAATTCAAAAAGATGGTCGAGAAATTTATATAAATGATAGTATCGCACCAATCATTAATCATAGCGGTATTGTGCCGTTAAACGATGCTCTAGGAAAACTTGTGGGTACGGTGATAATTTTCCGAGATGCTACCGAGCAGAAATTAGCAGCACAAAATTTACATCGCAAGGCATTTTATGATTCTCTAACCAATTTACCCAATCGTGATTGGTTCATGGAAAGACTTACCGATGCAGTCGAGCGAGTTAAAAGAAATTCCGATTATTTATTTGCAGTTCTCTTTTTAGACCTCGATCGCTTTAAAGCAGTTAATGATAGTATGGGACATACAGTGGGCGATCGATTGCTAGTTTCCGTGGCAATAAGACTGTCAAGATCGGTACGTTCTTTCGATACAGTAGCTCGTTTAGGCGGAGATGAATTTGCCATTCTCTTAGAAAGTCTTCAACATCCACGGGAATCCTGTAAAGTAGCACAACGAATTCTCGAGGAATTGTCTGCACCTTTTAGGTTAGATGGCAACGAAATCTTGACTAGTTCCAGTATTGGGATTGTTTTAAGTTCCTCTGATGACAGACAAGTAGACGAACTGATTAGAGATGCTGATATTGCCATGTATAAAGCCAAAGAGAAAGGCAAAGGCTGCTACGAAGTTTTTGACAGGGAAATGCGTCTACAAGTTCTGGAAAATTTGCAACTAGAAAATGAACTGCGAATTGCCATAGCAAAAAATCAACTACTAGTTTATTATCAACCAATTGTTTCTCTTCCCGAACATTCTATAACTGGTTTTGAAGCCTTAGTGCGTTGGCTTCATCCCGAAAAAGGTCTAATTTCTCCAGCCAAGTTTATTCCCTTAGCAGAAGAAGCAGGACTCATTATTCAAATTGATTTATGGGTATTGAAAGAAGCTTGTAAACAGTTAAAAATTTGGCAAGAGGAAGGTCTTTATTCCTCCTCTTTAACTGTGAGTGTCAATTTTTCTAGTAGACATTTTGCCAAATCAGATTGTGTACAACAGATCGAAGCAATTTTAGCTGAAGTTGAGATCGAGCCTAGCTGTATCAAACTAGAAATTACAGAAAGTATCCTGATTGAAAATGCTGCCTCAACAGCAAAAATCTTAACAGACTTGAAAGCCTTGGGAATTGCCCTATCATTAGATGATTTTGGCACGGGTTATTCTTCTTTAAGCTATCTCCAACAATTTCCCCTAGATGTCTTAAAAATCGATCGTTGTTTCGTGCGGGATCTCCATCGAAATACTACAAATGCCACTATTACCAAGGCATTAATTGAAATTGCTCATCAACTTAATCTTAGAGTAGTGGCAGAAGGAGTAGAAACAGAAGAGGAACTAGTTTTTTTGTCTCAACATAGCTGCGATACCGTACAAGGTTACTTTTTTAGTCCCCCTGTAACAACAACAGAATTAGTAAGATTTAGACAAAAAATAGCTAATTCTTATTGCTCAAATTGAGTAGAAGTTACCCCAATAGATTAAGATTACCTGACATTTGATAGCCAGGGAAAATCTGCTCTAAATTAGAGTTGGGAATTTGCATATGTTGTGTCAGGATAGTCGCGATCGCCTCGCGAAAATCGGTAGTTACGGGTAAATCTCTGGCTTGATATAAACTAGCTTCATCTAATCCTTGCCAGTTTCCATGTACTGTCCCGCCACGAATTCCCCCACCTAACAACCAAAGGACGTTACCATGTCCGTGATCTGTACCGCGATTACCATTTTCTTTCACGGTGCGACCGAACTCCGACATCACGACAATTACGGTATTAGAATAGATTGGCTCTAGTTCTTTAACTAAGGTCGCTAATCCTTTACCTAAAGATTTTAAAGACCTATCCAGAATATTGCTTTGATTGATGTGAGTATCCCAACCACCAATTGCCATAAAAGCTAATTGAGTCCTCGCATTACCTACCATCAATCTACCGACTTCGATCGCATCGTCAACAAAGGCATTTGCATTCTGTGCGCCACGAGAAGAAGACATCATTTCTGCTTGTAATTCGGCTAAAACTACTTCCCTTGCTTCACGTCCTTCTTGATAAGCTTTACTCAGAGCATCATTTTGACTGTATAAAAGATCGAAAGCCTTACTAATATTAGCCCTATCTATGGGTAAAGGTCTTGCTGAATTTTTTCCAGGAAACATACTGGCTACAGGCATATCCCCTTGGAGAATACGGGGAGTATTATTTCCGACATTAAGAGCTTGAGTTGGTCTATCTTTTGGTAAAATTGCCAGTAACCGATTCATCCAGCCATCGTCAGTAGTTTTCACTCCAGGAGTGCCAGTTTCCATATAGTCTTGAGCATCGAAATGAGAACGAGTCTCATCAGGAGAACCGCAAGCGTGAATAAAAGCTAGGGACTTTTGTTTCCAGAGAGGAACGAGATCCCTTAAGGCAGGATGTAAGCCAAAAAAGCTATCTAGATCGATCGCTCCATTTTGTTCCCCAGGATAAGGCACGGCAATAGTTGGTCTAGCAGCATAGTAATTATCTTCTTGATGGGGAATCACGACATTTAAGCCGTCTAATGCTCCTCTCAAAAACACCACAACTAGACGTTGACGGTTTGAAGATTGAGCCATTCCCTTGGCTACCCAACTATTCCAACCTACTGGCATGAGCAATCCTGCTGCTGCTAAACTAGCTGTTTGTAATAACTTTCTTCTTTTCATACTTTTATTTGTGTACTCAAAATAATTAACAACCAATCACTAACAACTAACAACTAACAACTAACAACTTCATCGATACATCATCTCTGGACTTCCTAAAAGCAAGGCAGCACGCAGGCGCGGAGGAGTTTTAGCTAGAGCTTCTTTAGTTTCTGCCGATAAATTGTTATCCAAACTAGCTTTTATCGTGTTAAGGTCGATCGAATCTTCTTTATCTAAAGCACCATTAGCGATCGCTGTTGCCAGACTAACCCGATTTAGCATTGCCTCTGGGTTGAGCCAAGCATCTTGAGTTTGAGCGTAGCCATCAGGAGTAGGACAGAGAAATACAGGCATACCTAAGCGAGCGAGCATTCCCCGCAAGCGATTGTAATTAGAATTTTCGATGTCTGCTGCTCTTACTAAAGAGAATATATATTGTTGAGGGGTTTTAAATTTTTGACGATAGTACTGAGGATCGTTAAATTCAGCACTATGAAAGAGGGTATCTAAAACAGTTTTAATATCTCCGTCAGTTTCTTGAAAAGTACTTGCTAATTTATCTACCAAACTATTAGGGGGTCGATCGGCTACAAAATATTGTGCCAATTTATAACTGATAAAACGAGCCGTAGCAGGATGTGCTGCTAAAATATCTAGAGCTTCTTCCACTTCTGCTGCACCTTTACCTTTAATCGTCTTGCCTAAGAAAACTTTATCCCCAAAGTCGTGTCGTCTTTCGTAGAAGAAAAATCCATTGTCCCCTGCACGACGAGCTTGACGACCGATAATCCCCCATCCTGTCAAAATTCTTGCCAAAGCGATAACATCATCCTGGGTATAACCTCCATCTACTCCTAAAGTATGAAGTTCGAGTAATTCGCGAGCATAGTTTTCATTTAAACCAGTTTTGCTTCGTCGTCCTCCTGGACTATCTGGCGCAGTGTTTAAACGATTGTCTAAATATAACAGCATGGCTGGATGTTTGGCTGTTGCACCTAATAAGTCGCGAAAATTGCCCAAAGCATGGTTTCTAATTTGATTTTCATAATTGCCTACCAGTAAGTCGCCAAAACCCTTTCTCGCAAAAACATTAAAATGATTGAACCAAAAATTGGTCATCACTTCTTGTAACTGATGGGGTGAAGATATTGCTCGGCTCAAGTGAGATTCGATCGCTTGTCGATAAACAGTCCGTCTTTCTTTTTTGATTTTTTCTTGTTCTTGAGATGATAATTTTGCTCTTTTTTGAGGATTGAGCAGATATCTTTGGAATAATTCCTGGGTACCGAGATCGAGCTTATCTAATTTAGCTAGCTGTTTTTCTAGCTTGGGAGAGTTGGCAATCGATTCTGGGGATAATTGAGCTTGGATATAAGCTTCTATGCCAGTAGATTTAACTCGATCGATTTGTTCTGCTGTTGCACCAAAACTGAGACGATTGAGAATATGTAAGACTTGACTCTCGTCAACTAGGCTATCGGCTTGTTGTTGGCTGACTAATCCAAACCATAATAATATTCCCAAAATTGGCAGTAGCAGTAAGTACTTTAGTTTCTGCTTCATGAAAGGACGATGGGGTTTTTTACTCAAAGATAGACGAACAAAATAAGATTTAAGTTCAGCTTAAATTATTTTTTTGGAAACAGCCTTAGTTAAGTAGCGAGTAGGGAGTAGTGAGTAGTGAGTAGCAAGTAGTGAGTAGGGAAAAATTTTAATCTTCAAGGTTTTATAAATTCTTATAACCTAAATCTCGGCGACAGCTAGATGACAGGGGAACTAAAAGAAGGTTTAAGTAGTCCTATCAAATTAATTGGATAGTTGAGATAAGAGTTATTATTTATGTTTTCTAACGTAATCGCCTTAAAAGAGCAAAAAATGCTCGATCGACGAGAAATTTAGAGGATTTAAAGCAAAAAATCTTAATAAAGTCAAGAGTCGTTCGCTACAAATTCACAATTTCTTGTTATTTCTTTATTTGTGTTGCAAATATGTGAATTAAATTTATGCTCGATCGCCTGCCTATACAAAAGTATCCTAACTTAGGAGCATCTACCGTTGAGCTTTCTATCTTGATGCCCTGTCTCAACGAAGCAGAAACCCTAGCAACCTGTATTGCCAAAGCGCAAAAATATTTGGCTGAAAATGATATAGCTGGAGAAATCATCATTGCCGATAATGGTAGTACGGACGGCTCTCAAGCAATTGCTCAAAGCATGGGGGCAAGAGTTATCCATGTCAGCAGGAAAGGATATGGAAATGCCCTTAGAGGTGGTATTTTAAATGCTACTGGTCAATATGTAATCATGGCTGATGCTGATGATAGCTATGATTTTAGTAATCTCAATCCTTTTCTCTACAAACTACGCCAAGGCTATGACTTGGTTATGGGCAATCGCTTCAAAGGTGGCATCAAACCAGGAGCAATGCCATTTTTACACAAATATTTAGGTAATCCTGTTTTAACCTGGATCGGTAAATTATTTTTTGCTAGTCCCTGTAACGATTTTCACTGTGGATTGAGAGGTTTTCGGCGAGATGCGATCGAACAGTTGAACTTGCGGACAACAGGAATGGAATTCGCTAGCGAGATGGTAGTTAAAGCTACTCTCAATAAAATGCGGATTACCGAAGTACCTACTAGTTTATCTCCTGATGGTCGCAGTCGTCCTCCTCACCTTAATACCTGGCGCGATGGTTGGCGACATCTACGTTTTCTACTTTTATACAGTCCCCGATGGCTCTTTTTTTATCCTGGCTTATTTTTAATGCTAATGGGGTTAATTACTACTTTTAGTTTAATTTCTAGCCCAAAAATACACACTTTGTTATACTCTTCGGCTTCCATTATTATTGGTTTTCAGTTAGTTACTTTTGCCGTATTTACTAAGGTATTTGCTATTAACGAAGGCTTATTACCTAGAGATGCCAAACTAAATCGCCTTTTACGTTATCTCAATTTGGAAGGAGGATTAATTACAGGTGTTATCCTTCTGTTAATCGGTTTCCTTTCTTCTATTTATGCTTTTATGCTATGGGAAAATACTTCTTTTGGGGCATTAAATCCCGTAGAAGTAATGCGAATTGTTATTCCTGCTGTTACTACCCTTGCTCTCGGTTTTCAAGTTATATTTTCTAGTTTCTTTTTGAGTGTTTTAAGCTTGAAAAGAATTTAATTTAGTCGTTAGTCGTTAGTTGTTATTTATTCTCTTTTTCTTTCCTAATTTCCCCTGCATCTCTTAAAATTTATGCAAAAGCCTTGGTTATCTGTTTTAATTCCTACTTACAACGGTGAAGACTATTTAAATTCTGCTTTAGATTCAATTTTGCTTCAGAATGATGATGCGATCGAATGTATTCTGGTAGACGATGGCTCTCAGGATAATACTCTTGCCATAGCCAAATCTTATCAAGATAAACTTCCGCTAATAGTCATTCCCAGAAAAAGACAAGGTAATTGGGTTAAGAACACAAACTATGCTCTTGCTTTGGCAGAAGGAGAATATGTCTGTTTTCTGCATCAAGATGATTTGTGGCACAAAAATCGTCTATCGACGATGAAAAGGTTGACTGAGGAATATCCAGAAGTTAATTTATTGCTTCATTCATCTTGGTTTATTGATTCTAATGGTAATTCTTTGGGACTATGGCAATGTCCCCTACCTAAATATCCGCAACTTATTGATTCGAGTCTGGCGATCGAACGTCTACTTATTCAAAATTTTATCGCGATCGCTGCACCTATCTTTAAGCGCGATGTTGCTCTAGAAGTAGGTAAACTGGAAGAAACTCTTTGGTACACCGCAGACTGGGATTTTTGGCTAAAAATTGCTGCTTCTGGTAATACGGTCTATTATCCTCAAGCTTTAACTTCTTTTCGGATTCATCCTAACTCTCAGACTGTTTTAGGTAGTTCTTCTCAGGCTGAGTTTAAACAACAAATGCAGTCAGTAGTCGAAAAGCATCTTTTAAGATGGCAAGCAGACCGAGATAGAAAACAGCAAACTAGTCAGGTAGCTTTATTTTCTACAGAAGTCAATACAACCTTGGCAGCAATGATTCATCGACAACAAACTAATATGAGTAAACTTTTATACTCTTTTGTCAATCTTGGCCCTAACGGTTGGCATCGCTATTTAAGAGATTCTCGCATTCAGGAGCGAGTTGCTGCCAGACTTAAAGCCAAGTTAAAAGTTAAACCCGTCTCATCTTAAATTAATATTTTATTGATTAGCAGAAATAAAAATGAACAAACCTAACTTGTTTTTGGTAGGACAACCAAAATCAGGAACAACTGCGCTACATGATTTTTTGGGACAGCACCCAGAAATTTACATGGCAAATATAAAAGCTCCCCATTTTTTTTGTCATGATTTTCATCAAGAAAGTGATAAGTTTCACAAAATGAAACTTTATTTTGATTATCGCGATCCAGAATCTTATTTAAAATTATTCTCTCAAGCTAAGTCAGCCAAAATATTAGGAGAATCTTCCGATCATTATCTCTGTTCTCAAGTAGCTGCACGAGAAATTTATCAATTTAATCCAGAAGCGAAAATAATTATTTTTTTACGAGAGCCTGTTAGTTTTTTACGCTCTTTACACAATCACTTTGTTAAAGTAACTAACGAAGAAGAAGAAGATTTTACTTTAGCTTTAGCTTTAGAAACTGCCAGAGTTGAAGGTAAATCGATTAGTCCTCGTATTATGTGTCCTTCTTGGGGGCATTATTCTCAAAGAATCAACTATTACGAACAAATAAAGCGTTATTACGATATATTTGACCCAAAACAAATTAAAATTATTATTTACGAAGATTTTCGGGCTAACAATCATCAAGTATATCGAGAAATTCTTGAATTTTTAGAAGTAGACCCTAATTTTATTCCTGAATATAAATCTCTAAATGTTAGTAAGGAGGTACGCTTTAAACAACTTAATTATTTAATCAATAATCAAATTATTAAAAACATAATTAAAAAGTTTTTTTCTCAATCTTTTCTGGATTTCGTCCGTATTCAAATTGTTGAAAAATTTTTATGGAAACCAGCGTCACAGTCTTTAGAAATTCCCGAAAGCTTTAAAAAAGAACTTAAAAAAAAGTTCAAACCAGAAGTGATTAAAACTTCAGAATTAATAGGAATAGATTTGATCGAAAAATGGGGATATTAATAACTAACAACTAATAACTAATAACTAAAACTAACAACTAACAACTACTACTTAATGCTATCTTTTAAAAATACTATTTATACAGTCTTATCTCTAGGAATAGGTGTATTCTTAGTTTGGTTAATTCTAACTGTAACTCCAGTTAGTGTAGAACAAATATTTGATAAACTCCAACATCTCAATGTTATTTTTGTAGGCTGCGTTATTCTTAGTACATTTACTCATCTTTGGTTATCTGCCTATAAATGGCGACTCATAACAGAAAAATTAACCAAAAATAATGAGCGATCGCCTAAATTTTATTTATCCTATATGATTATTGCGAATTTAGTAATTCAGTTTTTACCTCAGCATATAGGTATGACTTTCGTGCAAAGTTTTGCAGTCAAGTTACATAAAATTGGTTCTTTATCTAAAGGCGTTTTCTCTGTTATTTACGACCAGCTTTTAAATATCCTTATTCCTGTATTGCTTTTGCCTCCATCTGTACTGTTTATTCTGGGAAAAATTTCCTTATCTTTAGCAATTTTTATCTATCTAGGAATTTTATTGTTGGCTCATTATGTAATTACTCAATGGCATAAACCACTCATTATCTTTACGGTAGAAAAATACTGGCAACTGAAACAATTACTTTCTAAGAATAAAATATCAGGAACAGTAGAAAATAAGATTGCAGATATTCCTATTCTCAGTACGAGATTTACACTTCGTCTATTTTGGCTTTCTGTTTTACGTCATATCAATTGGACATTACGCAGTTTTTTTGTTGTGTTAGCAGGGAACTTTGCGATTAAATTTTGGTCAATATTATTTACCATCAATATCGTGCAATCAGCCATGCTAGTAAGTATTACACCAGCAAATTTAGGTTTTATGGAATGGAGTTGGATTGGTAGTTTAGCATTACTTGGTGTTCCTGCTGTAGAGACAGGTAATTTTGCTATTTTACAAAGGATTATTACTCTTGCTTCGATCGTCTTAATTGCCTTGATATTTTGGGTATTTACTATATTTAATAATTTTTCTAAGGTAAAAACGAAATTTGATAGTAGTAAAAATTAGCTTAATGTCAACCATAAAATGAATCTAGAAAATATTATAAGTATCACAAGTAATAAATTACGAAAGATGGGGATCGATCCATATGATTTACTTAGGATTAGTCCTTATCATTTATTTGACAGCTTGTACACGCCTATAGATCGAAAACGTATTCGCAGAACAAAGAATATACGTTTGATTCCCAATGCTAATCATCGAAGAGGTGGTAAGTATTCCTATGCTGAGTGGGCTCACGTTATAGGTATTTTCCAGACTCTCATGTTTCTCCATCTAGAAAAGAAAGATAACAATAGGATATTAGATATAGGCTGTGGGAGTGGTTTATTAGCAATGTCTAGTGAACCATTCTTAGGGAAAGATGGAAAATATATAGGAATTGATGTGATTAAGAAGGATATTAACTTTTGTCGCCGTCATTATCCCTCTTCCAATTTCGAGTTTATACATTTTGATGTAGCTAATGCAACTTATGCTCCTAATCAGAAAGAGATCAAAGCCAAATGGCCCATAGAAAGCGAAAGTTTTGATTTAACCACTGCTTTATCAGTATGGACTCATCTTAAGGAAGAAGATGCTTTGTTCTACTTCCAAGAAATAAGTCGTGTCCTTAAATCCAAAGGTAAAGCAATAATTACGTTTTTTTTGTTGGATGAAACTTACAGAAATAGCCTGGGAATGAGGTCAAATCAAAAAGGCAGATTTCACATGACATCGCAGGAAAGATGGATTTTCGATCGAGCGTCCTATGGATCGAATATGTGGTTTCATCCTCAGTGGGTGCAAGTTCCTGAAGATGCAATAGGTGCAAATGAAACTGGTCTCGATCTTCTTTGTGCGAGTTCTGGAATGAAGTTAATTAAACATTATCAAGGAAACTGGAAAGAAGTTCCAGGTGTCTTTTTTCAAGATGTATTGATATTTCAGAAATCCTAGTATATCGGTAGTCGGGCAAAATTAAATTCATTGTTCAAAATTGGAGATATGAAATTAGTCAAAAAGGCACTTAACCTTGAATTTTGTTTAAGTTTAATAGCTTTAATTATTACAACATCAATATTTTTGAAGGCAATTATTGATATCGATCCTGCTTACGATACTTGGGGTTATCATCTTCCTTTTGCTGCCAGAATTTGGGGAATTGTACCCTTAGAACAGTTTATTACCGAGCGTCCTCGCTTTGATGGATTTACACTTTTTGGCGAATTTTTACAAGGATTTTTTTGGTGGATTACAGGATGGGTTCAAGCTGCTAACTTAGTTGGTTTTTTTAGTATAGTTTTATATTGTTGGTTTCTTAAAGCTTATTGGCAAATTCCCGTTTATTATAGCGCGATCGCACTGCTTGCAATACCTTTAGTACAAACTCATGCTACTAGTTGCTATGTAGATTTACCCGCTAATATTTTCTTGTCGATCTTAATTTTGATGACTTATTTAATTTATTTAAAAAAAGATCGAGAGGCAGATAATTTGCCCAATCTACTAATTATTATTTTAGCTGCTGCTGCTGCTAATACTAAACCACAAATAATTCCTTTAGTTTTTCTAGTTCTTTGCTTTGCTGGTAGTCGTCTTCTTTGGTTGCGTTGGCAAAAAATAAAAAAAGAAAAGAGTTCCCCTACAAAATTAATAACCTTTTTTCTTAGTCTTTGTTTGGCAAGTATCCTAATCTTTGCTACTCCAATTAAAAATATTGCTCTTTATGGAAATCCTTTTTATCCAGTTAGAATCGAAATAGCAGGAAAAGTTCTCAATCATAAATTAGGTTTGTATAATCATGCACCAGAACATTTAGAAAAAGCCTCAAAAGCACAAAGATGGACTTATTCTATTTTAGAAATTAATAGTGCAGATTGGTCGATCGATCAATGGAGTAGAGATGAAACTCGTAACCGTATGGGAGGGTTTTTTGGGGCTTATGTTATTTTCCATTTACTGTTACTAGGATATTTATTTTGGCGCGATCGACAAGATTGGGATCTAAAAATAGCTGGTATTCTCTTCGGTATTATGTCTTTGGTAGCTGCTTTTACGCCTCAGTCTCATGAGTTGAGATATTATATGTACTGGATGATCGTGCTAGTTTCTCTCAATTTATATTTCGTTACAAGTAAAAGGCGTTTTTCGGCTCAAAAAGATATACAATCCTTCAAACAAAAAATATTTCCCAAACCCTATCACTTAGGTTTAGCTTGTCTGCTTGCCCTAACTATAGTCACTGTTAAAACTGAATTCTTCTATATCAAACCCAGTTTTTATAGTCTTTCTCAACATCTTCAGAAACATCTTGATTATGGAGTAATCTCAGCAATTCAACCAGGCGATAAAATCTGTCTGATCGGAAAATATCCCCACACTTTTCTTTATGCTCCTGTATTTCATCCCTATTTAAACTATGATTATTCAATTAAAAAAGCAGGAAATCCTAATGAATGTGAAGGGCATAGCAAGATATTAGGATACCATCCTCGTTAGTTATAGCAATACGTCTTAGTTTAGGACATAAATTAGCTACTCCCTACTCCCTACTCCCTACTTACTACTTCTCACCCCCGATGTCCTAACTTTTCCAGGCAGTAGTAGCAGTACTCTCGGATAACCCGAAGTCCGCATCTACTCAAAATACCATTACGGTTATTAGCGAATCTTCTTGTTCATGTTTAATTAGCGTGGATCTACTTAGAAGAGAGCGAAAATGTGGGAATATATTTAATAGCTTTATTTCTCAAAATAAATAAAAACAACCTAACTTTATTCCGCAAAATCAATGAAAACAACATTGTCTAAAAAAAAAATTAGGCGTAAATTCTCTACTCAAGCTGGTAACTATAGTTGCGTTAGTTTATCTCTTTTTTAAAGCAATTATTGATGTAGATAAATCTTATGATACCTGGTTTTATCATGTTCCATTTGCTGCTAGAATTTGGGGTATAATTCCAGCAGATCTTCATACTTTTTATGATACAGAAGAATATCGTTTTGCTGGATTTCCACTTTTAGTAGAATTTCTCCAAGGTTTTTTTTGGTTTATTACACGGCATTTGCAAGCAGGAAATTTAGTCTGTTTTTTCAGTTTAATTTTATATGGTTATTTCCTTAAAGCTTATTTTGACGTTTCTATTTACTATAGTGCGATCGCGCTTTTAGCCATTCCTTTAGTACAGATTCATACTACTTCTTTTTATGTAGATTTACCAGGTAATCTTTGCTTATCTGCTCTTATAATGCTGACTTATTTACTCTATGTTAAACAGGATAAAGAAGTTACTAATCGACGTAATTTATTACTTATTTTTGTTGCTGCTGTTGCTGCTGCTAATATTAAGTTTCAATTAGTTCCTCTGGTATTTTTGCTTCTCTGCTTTGTCTTGTTAAGGATTATTTGGTTGCGCCGTCAACAAATGAACCGAAAACAACTTTATCGGTGGCTGCTGACTTTTATTCCTACTATTTTTTTAGCCAGTATGTTAATTTTTGCCACTCCTATAAAAAATGTAGTTCTCTATGGTAATCCTTTTTATCCCATCAGAATCGAAATAGCAGGTCAAGTTCTCAATCATCAACTAGGCTTTTATCAACACGCAGCCAATTCAGTTAAAGACTTACCTCAAGCTCAGAGATGGCTACACTCTATTTTAGAAATTAATAGCCCACAATGGTCGATCGATCAATGGAGTCCTAATCCCAATAAAAGTCGTCTTGGTGGTTTTTTTGGTGCTTATGTTGTTTTCAACCTGATTTTACTGGGATATCTGTTTGTACGATCTCGTTGTCGCCAAACTTCTACGGCTATAATTTTATTAGTCGTTATGTCTGCCGTAACTGCTTTTGCTCCTCAATCTCACGAACTTCGCTATTATCTGTATTGGATGATTTCCCTGGTATCTTTAAATTTATATTTGGTTACTTATGTAGAAAAATTATCCCCTCAAAAGAGGCAATTATTAAATCCTCGTAATTTAGGACTTATTTGTCTTGTCTTCTTAGTAGTGGTAATTACTAAAACGAATTTCGTCTATATCAAACCAAATTTCTATACTCTAGAAAAACATATCCGAATTTTTGTAGATCCCAACATCCTTAAACAAATTCAGCCAGGAGAGAAAGTCTGTTTAATTAATAAAAGTAAACAATATCGCAAAACTAATTTATATCCTGCTTATTTTCATCCTCAATTAAATTATTCCTATTCTATTAAATCTGCTCTCGTGCAGAGTGAATGCAGTGGATTGAGACAAATAAATGTGCCTTAAGATAATCTAATATTGGTAACAGATGGAGTAATAAGTCAGATGCAAGTAACTTGGCAACAAAATATTAGCAATCCCGATAATGCCGATAATTTAGCTGCGATCGCTCAATGGTGGCATAATTTAGATGGTAAAGAAATTAGTTGGCAACAAAGACTAATTTCTGATACTGGCTACCTAGAAGAAATTGACGAAGTCGAAGCAGAGCGAGGAAGCTCGGTCGGGTTCCCCGACCAAGAGCAAGTCTCGCTTAGATCCGTCTTCTCAAGGCGGAGTAACTTCGACTGGGAGCCACAAAAATTTGATGAAAAATTTCTGATTCAATCTCCTCAGTTACGGGGAATAACCGTTTATTGGCAGAAAAATAACGAGCGAGAAGAACGTAACATTACTGCCAGAAAATTAGAACTCGATCGAGTTGAGCAAAAACTTTATATTTATCCTCAATCTCAAGAACAAGTAGTAATTTGTGTTAGTACACCCCAAGTTATCTATCAAACTATTGAAATCAATAATCCGCAGATAGTTGGCAAAGCAATAGGAGATAATTACCTCTTACTTTTACGAGATGCAGAACAAAAATTGGATGTAAAAATTAATCTCGATTCTCGAAAATTAACTGATTTATTAGAAAGACTTAACGACACTACAAAACCATAGTACGAGTTTAAATTAACAAGTGTTTTTTGTGAGGGAGTGGCAATAAATTTTTACTAGATTGGCAAATTGTTAAATAGTTATCGAAACTTTATCTCAGATCTCGATACAATATATAAATAAAAATTTCTATAACTTTACAAGAATTCAGGATCGAGAACAAAAGTTCTAATATTTGCTTAAAAATTGCTACTTTTTATACAACCATGATCGATACTAGAAAAGAGTTAGAGAAAAAGTTAGATAAACTGTCAATAGAACAACTTAATTCAGTTTGTCAATTTGTCGAATTTTTGGAGTATAAACAAAAGCCTGAAAATTCAACAACTTCCTTAACTAATCGAGACATCGAGCGAATTTTTGAATCTTATCGTCAACAAAATAGTCAACAAAATAAACAACGCTTTGTTAGTCTGGCTCAAAGCAATTTTAATGTTCGTGAAGACTTGAGTGAGCCTTTACCCGATGAATATTTAGATTTATTTGAATCTTAAATCTGGTTGAGAAACAGTTCTCGATCGATGTCCCTCTTTTTTCTGGCTTATTGTTGTTCTCTTTTCTCTGGTTTGTCTCAATCGCCTTTTAGTTTGGTATTAAATAAATCACATAATCACATTACAACGAGCCAAAAAGAAATAAAACTATAGCTATCAGTATTGGAATGCCAACCCTCGATCTAATACTATAATAGTTATTTTTTCCAAGGGAATTTTGTACCCATCTCTGTCCAAGCAGAGAAGACTAAATAAAGAATTAAAAAAGCCACACCAGCTAGAAAAAGAGCTAAATCATTATTCATAAGTTTTTTAGGTAGAACTTTTACTGCTGTTTATAGTTAACTCCAAACAGTGCATTTGTGGAAAGTCTTGAGTGATAATATCTATTACTCGTTGTTGACTTTCTCGGTCTTTAACTACAAATTGGGCAGTACCATCACCTTGAGAACCAACACCTTTACCACCCCAAATATAAGGCTGAATTAGTTCATAATGCAAAATTTTGTGTAAAATAGGCGCAGTCAATTGACTAGGACAAGCAGGAATAAGATAGCGATCGAATTCGGCTTGTGCTTGTTTCATTAATCTACCGAGGAGTTGAGCATCTCCTTGCTCTAGTGCTGCCACCGCTTTTTGGGTAATTTCAGAGCTAATTTCTCCTAAATACTTTTGGACATTTTGCTGGAGTGAATTTTGTGCGAAAGGATAGCAATTATTCAGTGTATTTAAAATAAGCTGAGTATCTTTAGTTGCACCTAAATCTACGATTACCAGATAAATATCCTGAGAGATAGACAATTCAATCACCTCTAAACTATCTCCATCAAATATCATCAAAATCGGTCGATCGCCATAAGCACAAGCTTGATCCATTCTACCGCAACGACTTGGTGTAGTCCGCTCTCCCAAATAAGCTAACTCCATTTCTGCTCGCACGGTTAAATTTAGATTATAAATACGGTTAAAAGCTCTAGCTACTAAAACGCTAATAGCAGCACTAGAAGATAATCCTTTTTTTATCGGCAGAGTCGTCAAATAATTATTAATGTCTAAACCACCTACAGCGTAACTAGTCATACATTGATAAGCTACCCCTGCAATATAACTGAAAAACCCTCCTCGTCTTGCTTCTTTCAATAAAACATTAGCATTCATCGATAATTGATAAAAATGCCGAGAATTTCTCTCTCCACAATGTACTTGTAAAAGAAGTTGGTCAGGATGAGGATTTACTTTGGCATATATACCTTGATTTGTGCCTACAATTAAAGTAAATCCCTTCGCCAACTTAGAATTAAAGTAACGATATTCTCCTGCCCAATCACTATGTTCCCCAAATAGACAAAGACGACCAGGAACAAAGAGTTTCATTGAGTAGCTTTAATTATATTTTTTATAACAATCCCCGATAGCGAATAAAAATTAACAAAGCTGCCCAAGAGCCTAAAGCAACTTTTAGTGCAACTAAAATGTTAAGTACAGGAATAATACCTCCACTAACAAGTGAGCCTAATTGTCCTGGTGGTAATTCAAATCCTGCTAGAGTGATAGCTGATAAAATAATAAAAACAATAACTGTAATTTTTTCCCAGATCGCAGCATTTAAGTATTTATATACTTGCTCCATCAGATGGGTTGAGGAGGTAATGGCAACTAAGCCTATCGCTGTTCCTCCAGCAACTCCAGCAGCAAAACCACCCCCAGGACTAAGATGACCGCGAATTGCCAATTCTATACTTACTAATGCGGTAATTGTTGCACCTAAACGTGCTAGTACTACAGAGGCTTCATCAGTAAATTGATGAACTTTCGTAGACGGTTTTTCATTAGCTAAGAGATAACCCGAACCCATAATGGCGATGGTAAATACGATTACCTCAAAGATAGTGTCATATAAACGATTTCTAAATAGAATACCCGAAACCGCGTTAGGTACTCCACTATCTTGTACTACTAAGTCGACGATCGGCAGATCGGTTGCATCTGCTGTAGGATTGGGTATAAGCAGCATTTTAATGAATAAGGCTATACCTATAGCAATATAAACTCTTTTCATGAATGTTTCTCTTCTAGATTAGTTTCATCGAAATAAGTCAGCATTGTTCCTGGCGATGACAATTCACTTTTCATGATGTTATAAAGACGTTTAACTCTTGTTTTCGTCTCAATTTTGTTTTCATCATCTGGTTCGACTTGCGATCGCGAGGTACAAGTTGTATGAATTTCTTGCTCTATAAATGCCTGCTCTAAGTCTTGGGTATTCTGATAAAAAATTAGTTCAACTCGCATATGATATTTGTGAAAAACTTTTTGTAGATCCCTTAGGAGTTGATTAAAAAAAGGTTCGACTTTGCCGTCTTCAAGTTTGTCTAACTGAGGTAAATCCCAATCATCCTTGAGAACACCAACCCGCATTACCAGAGATGAACGGGCAGCGATGGCATACAGAGTAATTGAAAGTAATGTACCAACCAAGGCTTCGGTCAATGCTACATCGGCTGCTCCCAAAATTGCATATACTGTTGCTGCTACCGCTCCCAAGATTCCTCGTATAATGAGAGCATGATATGGATTGACCTGAAATACAACCATAGCAGCAGTTAGAGGTAGTAGCGCAACAATAATATAAATATAGATATCAGTCATTTTTTCCTCTACTAATAGAACAGTAAGCTAATACATATCCGAGCATGGTGTTCCAAATTGCCAAAGAAATAATAGCAAGGATAAGTAGTGACCATTCTCTAGGTATTTGAAGCAGCAAACCTAAGACAATAATCATCGAGCCAAGAGTATCTGCTACCGAAAGACTATGTAGTTTAAATAAAACCGAACGATTACTAGCTAGGGCAGAAGTTCCCCAAGACCAGAAAAAGATTCCTATACCAATGCAAACATAAGCAATTATAGTTGTAGTCATATCTTCCTTATTCTCTTCATAAGATGTGCCATGAGCATAAAGCCAGCATTACCTACACTCAACATGATGACGGCAACCACGCCAATCATCCAATCATCGCGCAATACAGACACGATTAAAATCATAATTGAGGTTTTAGTCGAAATACTAGACAATGCCAACATTTTCTGCCAAACATTGTTATCCTTACATACTTCAACAAGAGGTACGATCAGGGTCAACATCATGGCAATTAGGATTAAGTTCAAGACCAGATCGCTCATGATTTTCTCCTCCGACGAACGTAGTGTACTTCATATTGACCGTCTTCGTGATACTTAACCACAATAGTTTTGGGAGTAAAAGTAATCACAAAGATATCCAGAAATATTAGACCTGGTGTTCGGTTTGGTCTAACTGCTTCCATAACTACTTCTTCATAGTTATGAGGTCGGATAATTATTTCCAATGCCTCAATATAGGCTTGAGGCACCGCGACGATCGCTTCCCATAAAGCGTGTAGCCAGTCTTTTATTGCTCCTTTATTTTTATAGCTTTGGGGTAAAATAATCGCGATAAAAACCCCGATGGTGATATTTATCAAACTATAATCCGCCGTAAGTAGAAACCAGATTGCTAAACGCAATAACAAATTTAAATAACCAATCATGGCATTACCATCCAAAAAAGAGACATCAACATCAAAGTCATTACACCGATCAAATGATCGAATTCTTCTAGTACGCGGGGTAGTTTGATAGCTAAACGTTTAAAAATCACATTGTAGGCTAACCAGCCGATAGCAATTGTCACCAGTGGCTTAATTGTATTTTCTGCGGTATAAGCTTGATAGTAAATAACGTTTGCCATAATCAATCCACTGAGCAACAAGATCATCGCTCGCCAAAATCCTGCTTCAACTTTTGTTTCCCCTCCATGGGGTAAGAAGATAAATTTGGCAAAGGATATAGCTGTTCCTACCGCAGCAACATTCATCCCGATGGTTTGCCAGCCTAAGAGGCTTTTAGTTGTTAAAATTTTTGCTCCGTAACCAGCTAATAAGGGGAAACCAGAAATGGAGAAGCTAGCTAGAGCCGCGGCAATCCAAACGGCAGTGCTAGGTGGTTTGTATTTCAGTTCCTTAAAGTTACGACTGGGTAAGTTACCCGCGATCAAAAAGAGGGCTGATTTAACTAAACCATGAGTAAGAGCATAAAATCCACCGACAATAGGTGCAGCTAAAACAAAGCCTAGCTGGGAAACAGTATGAAATGCTAACATCCGCTTGGTATCTTTTTCCAAGACAGCAAAACCTACTCCCAAAAGAGCCGTACCTACCCCAAATAGCCTTACGTAAGGATCGATTTCGTCCATCATTAACGCAAAACGTACTAAGGGAAAAACGCCAGCTTTAACCACTGCCCCCGACAACATTGCGGATACAGGAGTCTGAGATTCTGAGTGAGTTAGGGGTAGCCAAAGTCCCGAAACAAAGATACCTCCTTTGGTTAGCAACCCAAGAAAGATAAAAGCTATTGCTTCTGGCGGTGCGTTAACTAAACCAGCGTAACTAAAGGAATAATTTGCTTGATAAACTAAGGCTGCACCAACCAAATAGAACAACATGGTGGTGTTACTGATAAATAGATAGCGCAAGCCTACCCAAATCGAGCGTTCGGTACGGGGATAAGTAATTAACAGAAATGAACCAATACTAATTACTTCTAAGGCTACATATAAGCTAATGAAGTCCGCACAGACAAAGGCAGCATTGACACTACCATGGAGAATAATTAGTTGGTTATAGAAAAAATATGATTTATCGCTACCCTGACAGTAGAGTACGACAGCGAGCATTACCAAGGCATTAGTTAAGATGAAATAGCCACTTAATTCATCAACTACTAAGGTAACACCAAAATTATCTAGTAATCCTAAGGTTGTCGTCGATTGCTCCAGAAATACTTTAAAGGCATATGCAGTCGAGGCGACGGCAGTAAATAAAGCAAAGAACCGAGCGAGATTAGGAATCAGGTAGGCGCAGAATCCGATAACAAATGGTAATGCGATCCAGGCGATCGTAATTTGATTCATGGTGTATTACTCTTCTCCACTTTTTGCTGTTCCAAGGTAGGATGATTTTGTGACAGCTTCATTATGGCTACCAGCATCAGGGCTTGAATAGAAAAACCGATCACAATTGCTGTTAAGATCACTGCTTGGGGAACAGGATCGGCATAGGCTACGTCTTTAGTATCATCAATGATTGGAGTAAATAAACCTTTTAGTGATGCGATCAGTACATAAAAAGAAATAACCCCAGTACTCATGACATCCATAGATAGTATTTTCATGAATAGGTTCTTTTTGGCAATAATGCCAAAAAATCCACACAACATAGTGGCGAATACACAAGCTTCTAGCATGATAATTGCTGATTGAATAAGGGTAAATTGTAAAAGTGTATTTTTGCAAGCAAAGATACAAAGATAGAGAGGTTAAAGTTAAGTAGAGAAATTAAATTTTTCTCCAGGAACTATTAACCAAGAAGTCTAATTACAATAAATTTCGCTATATAATAGCGAAGTAATAAAGGTAATTATGTTTAAAACGATTACATAAATACATACTAAAAACCCAACAAAGATTGCTCAAGACTGCTTGCTCTGCTTATAATTCATGGGATAGTTAGATCGAGACAACACTCGTAACGAGCGTGTTTACCAGAATACAAAGAAAAAATTAAATTTCCGATTAATTAATTCATGGTAACACCTTCATCACTGATGGAATCGGGTTAATAGATCTCTTTTGCCAGACTTTGTACAACATAGCTAGTTAATTCTGATAGAGAATTTAAAATTATTGTACAACGAATGAAAGCTTTTCTATATAAAGGTTTGATGTGAATCTTTTGTAATTTTTATTATCTCTAGGCTCTTCTACAGCAATGGACATCAGCTTTTTAAGGGATGCAATTTAAAAGCTGTAAGCTTTAAAATAATAGCTTACAGCTTCATTGGTTCTAGGGATTTAGATAGCGATCGCCATAAATGTTCTGCTAATTCAAAAAAAGCAATAGCGATTAGTTTTCTGTGACTAAATCTGGCTTTTCCAATAGCTCTTCTTTTTCTCCTTTAAAAGCAAAACGTAATAAAGGTGGAGCGACAAAAGTAGTTAAGATAACCATAATAATAATCGCTGCTTGCAATGGTTTATCTAACACTCCACTAGCTGCACCAATACCAGCGAAGACTAAGCCTACCTCACCACGTGGAATCATGCCAATGCCGATGGCTAAACGATTGATTTTCTCTTTACCAAAGATCGACCAACCAGTAATAACCTTACCAATAACAGCAACTACAATTAGGAAGGCTGCAATAATTAAGCCTTGACGATTATCGGCACTCGTAGGATTGAGAACACTGAGATCGACTCTCGCGCCCACAGATACAAAGAAAATGGGTACTAAAATATCCGCAATAGGAATAACTTGTTGGTCTAATTCTTTGCGCTTATCAGTTTCATCTAAAACTAACCCAGCAGCAAAAGCACCTAAAATTGCTTCTAAATGAATGGCATTGGCTAAAAACGCCATGGAGAAAGCAAAAATTAACGCGGGTATAACTAATTTACCTCTAGTTTGTAGTTTTTCAGCTACCGCGACAAAGCTTTTATTAAAAAATTTACCTAAAAAGATCGAACCTAATAAAAATGCTGTAGCACTAACAATTAAGTAAACTAAATTGAGAATATCTACATCTCCAGTTTTCGCCAAAGAGGCAACTACAGCTAAGACAATGATACCGAGAACATCATCAATAACTGCTGCGCCGACAATAATTTGACCTTCTGTTGATTTAAGCTGTCCTAATTCTGACAAAACTTTGGAAGTAATCCCAATACTAGTAGCTGTCAAAGCTGCACCTGCAAAAACAGCAGGAATAGTTGGCATTCCAAAAATGAGAATCAGTCCGAATGTACCAGCGAAAAAAGGTGCAACCACACCCACAACTGCGACAATAGCAGCCCTTACACCAACTTTTTGTAATTCTCTCAAATCCGATTCTAAACCGATTTCAAATAAGAGAATGATTACTCCTAGTTCTGCTAAAACAGAAATAACTTCACTTTGAGAAGTAAATACTGCCTCAATATTGTCAGGACTTAAACCAGCAATCTGTTGCAAAATAGTTATCACGACTGAATCACTAGCAGTCGCACCCGCTTCGGGAAATACCAGTAAATGCAAAGCGGAAACCCCAACTATTACACCAGCTACTAATTCACCTAATACAGGAGGTAAATCTACTAATTTAGAAAGTTCTCCTCCTAGTTTGCTGGCTAAGTAGATAAAAACAAGGCTAAGCAAAACTGCTGCTAAAACCAATGGTGCAGCTTCAGGATTGGGTTCGGTTGCTAAAAGGGGAGTAGAAAAGACGATATCGGGAACTAATCCACTAGAAAATAGCGATTCTAAATGTATCATGTTGTTGTTTTTTTTAATTAAAAGATTACGTCAACTCAAATCTTTTATTACCAAACCAAAACATTACTAATTTTCTGGAAAATAGAACGCAGTATGTTGTTGGCTTAGAAGAGTCAAAAGCCTTATGGAAATGAGTATATAGTAATTAATCTATTAATTGCAAGTTTTGATTGAATAAAGTCTATGTAAATTTAACAATAACTTAATTTGGAGAATTTTTGGGTAACTGTTTAGTAGTTTGTTAGAGCAGTTGAGATCCTTGCTGTAAAATACCCCGCATAATACTAGGAAAAAGTCGATGTAAGAAAGTAGGTATTGTGGCTGAACCTACTACTACTTCTGCTTGAGAACATTCGATCGCCTTCCAGATAGCTTTAGCTACATCTTCAGGTTGACTCGCGAGGGGACTAGATAGCATTTGCTTCATCTGTTGTGGATCGCTATCTTTAAATATTGCTCGTTCTAAAAAGTCGCTATTAGTAACGCCAGGATGTATTCCTGAAACGTGAATACCTTGAGGTTCTAATTCTAAGCGCAATGTTTCGGTTAAACCAGTTATGGCATATTTGCTAGTGCAGTAGGCTGTCATATTGGGTAAAGGAACTTTACCACCGAATGAACCGACATTAATGATATTGCCTTGTCTTCTTGAGAGAAAATGGGGTAGTAGGGCGTTAATAGTATATATGTAACCCCACAAGTTGACATTAATAATATTCTCCCAATCTTCAATTGTTGTTTTAGCCATAGGTGCAGTCATACAAATACCCGCGTTATTAACTAAAACATCTATTTTGGAAAAGCGTTCGATTCCTAAATTAATTAAAGCTTCTACCGCAGAGCGATCGCTGACATCTGTGGTAATTGCTACTACTTGTCTGCCTAGATTTCTTATTTGTTGGGCAACTGCTTCTAATTTATCTCTAGTACGGGCGGTGATAATCAGATCGTAACCATTTCTAGCTAAGAGAAGAGCGGTGGCTTTACCAATACCTTGAGATGCGCCAGTAATTAGAGCAGTAGAAGTCATAATTTAGGGTTAATTAAAAAATCTTTTCAGATAGTTGATTTCGGTTGCTAAAAGAGGACAAAGCTTTTGTCCTCTTTTAGATCATTAATCTATGTCTTAGTTAGCTGGATCAAACAGTTCGGCGATCGAGAGGATCGAGTTCGCGACGTTCTACGATAACTTCTTTTTTGTTTTTACCTACCAAACCAAATAATCCGAGTAAACCGAGTAAGCCCAACCAACCCCAGTTAGACTGTTGTTCGATCGCAGCAGCAGTTTCGGCAATTTCTGCTTGGGCAGCTTCAGCAGCTTGGTTGATATTTTCTTCGGCTTCGGCAGCAGTTTGTTGTACTTGTTCTTCTGCTCGCTCGTAGTTGCGTTCGATGGCTTCACCAGTGTTTTCTAAGCCTTGGTTAATAACTTCCCCAGTATTTTCTAAACCTTGTTCTGCTGCTTCCCCAGTATTTTCAACACTATTACCAAAAGCTTCTCCAGCATCTTCAAGGTTTTCACCGACGCTATCGATATTCTGTTCGGCTTGGTTTAAATTTTGTTCTACTGTTTCTTCTGTTTGTTGACTAAAAGCAGCACCAGCAGGTAAGGCTAAAATAATAGCAAGTATAGTAGTTGTAGATAATTTAGTTAAGTTCATAACAAATTCCTAATTTTTTGTAAAGTTGTAAATAGCAGTTGTAAGTTAATTTTTATTTTTAGTCTGAGTTTGGTGTATCCAAACTCTTAGATATAATATCGATCGCCTTTAAACTGCGGGAGTGAGAAACTCTCGATGTAATTTGTATCTATGTTGCTAGCTTATAACTATTAGCTTTTAAGCACATCTTTCAACAGTTATAAATCTTTAGTTAGAGATTTTTAAGTTTGTCAAAAGTATAAAAGCCTGTACTCTAATCTAAAAGCACAGACTTTTATCCAAAAAATTTCTAAGCCAACTTTTTTCTAGTTTAAGACCATTTCCGATCGCCATTTTCGTCGGTTCTTGCTTGACGAATTACATCGGATATTTCTTCTGCGTCTTTAACATGGTGTAAGACTTTTTCTTCGCCATTTTCGTCTTCTACTGGAAAGTAAGTAGGAACTTTAACATGACCCGCTGGATCCCAATTATCTACGGCAATTTGTTCTTTTTTTTCTTCTATAGTTTTAGAATCATCAATTATATCTCCTTCGTTAACAGGAGCATTAGCTTTATTATTTTGTGGTTTATTCATAATCGGTTTTATTTATTTTACTACTATCATTAAATATTATTTGAGGTAAACTCATGCTCTTAAACAAATTAAACAACTGGTTTAAATCTTCATCCTGAAGAAACGCCAAATCAAATTGCTCATCGTCTAATTGTCCGCAAAACTTGGGAAGGTGGACGCTTAGGACTTCTAACTAATATCATCCCTCCTATTGCTGCATTATTTATGGGCATAGAATTGATCGCTACTACCAAAATGCAAACGGAGATGGTGTATGAAATTGCAGCAGCTTATGGTTTAGATTTAGAAAATCCCGCAAGACGGGGAGAAACATTAGCTATCTTTGGTTTATCTCTAGGGGCAGATGTATTAAAAACAGGCTTAACTGTAGTGGAAATTGTTCCAGGTATTGGTGCTGTTGTCGGTGCTTCTACTAATGCAGCAATTTTGTATGTCTTAGGACAAACTGCCTGTCGTTTTTATACAGGGAAAATCGACCAGACAGAAATTGTATCGATGCAACAGGAAACAGAGCGCGATTGGCAAGTTGCTCTCAATCAATCTAAAATTATGGATCGGATACTAGCACATATGGTTCGAGTTAGTTATCCAGAACAAGATTGGTCAAAAATTTTGCCAACAATAAGGGAAATATCTCCATCCTCACTCAAAACTATTGCGGTAAACTTAAAGCAACAACAAAATCTGTCTGTACTCCTGGAACAACTACGACCTGAGTTTGCACCTTTAACCTTAAGTAGATGCTACGACATTGCTAACTCCAATGGAGAGATTACTCTAGAAGAACAAGAAATATTGAGTCAAATTGCCATTAAATTTGACTTAGATATGTCAGCCTTAAATAATTACTCAGTAACCAGTAACCAGTAATGACTGCTAGCAAATATAACATTTTAATAGTTGATGACTCTGCTGAAGATCGTCAAACCTATTGCCGTTATCTAAAACAACAAGTTGTATCTGATTACAAAATTATTGAAGTAGAATCTGGTGAAGAAGGTTTAGAATACTTGGAAATAAACCAACCAGATTTGATTTTACTAGATTATTTACTGCCCGATTTTGATGGTCTGGAATTTATCGAAGAATTGAAAACCAGAGGCAGACAAATCCCACCAATTATTATGTTAACGGGGCAGGGTAGCGAAGTAATTGCCGTAGAAGCAATGAAAAGTGGAGCTAAAGATTATTTAGTAAAAGGAAAGTTGACTGCTGAAATTTTAATTACTTCAATTAAAAATGTTTTACAGCAACATTATTTACGAACTTTACTAACAAAAAATATCCAGCAACAGAAATTAATTGCCGAAATAGCTTTACGCATTCGTCAGTCTCTAGATTTGTCAGAAATTCTTGATACGGCAGTAAGGGAAGTTCAACTATTGATAGATTGCGATCGCGTTGTCATCTATAAATTTGCCTCAGATATGACTGGTAATATCGTTGCTGAGTCGGTAAAGTCGGGTTGGAAAAAATCTCTAGGACAAAAAGTAATCGATACTTGCTTTCGAGATCAGGGTGCAGCTAGATACAAAAAAGGTGAAACTTTAGCAATCGATAATATTTATGAATCGGGTCTTTCTCAGTGTCACATCAAGTTACTAGAAGAGTTTCAAGTTAAAGCTAATGCCATCGTTCCTATCTTACTCTCGCCTACATCATCAAAATCTAAAGTTTCTTGTCTTTGGGGTTTATTGATTGCCCATCAATGCGATCGAACTCGTCATTGGCAGTCAGACGAAGTTGAATTGTTAGATAAATTAGCAGTACAATTAGCGATCGCCATTCAGCAAGGGGAATTATTTAACAATCTTCAAAGGGAATTAAATATTAGAACAAAACTAGAATTAGAATTAGCACAAAGAGTCAAGATTTTAGAAGAAACAAAACAATCATTAAATGAAAGAGCAGAAGAATTAGAGTGGGTAAACAAAGAATTAGTTAAAACCACATTTCTCCTCAAAAAACGTAACGAAGAATTAGATCGTTTTGCCTATGTTACTTCTCACGATCTTAAAGCACCCTTGAGAGCGATCGCTAATTTAGCAACTTGGTTAGAAGAAGATTTAGAGGAGCAAATACCAGAGGAAAATAAACAGCAACTAAAGTTAATGCGCTCTAGGGTTAAGCGGATGGATGGATTGATCCAGGGTTTACTAGAATATTCTCGTATAGGCAGAAAAGATAGTCCAATAGAAGTTATTAATGTCAGGGAGTCGATCGACAGCGTAATCGATTCTCTATTACCTCCAGCAGGATTTGAGATTATTATCGCCGATCCCATGCCTACGTTAGCTACTAAAGCAGTTTTGTTAGAACAAGTTTTTTCTAATCTGATTAGTAACGCTATCAAATACCATCCCCACAATTCAGGCAAAATTACGATATCGGTTCAAGAAAAAGGCGAATTTTATGAGTTTGCTGTTGCCGATGATGGTTTAGGTATCGAGCCTCAATATCACGACCGTATTTTTACTATTTTCCAAACCTTACAAGCCAGAGACACCATCGAAAGCACGGGAATTGGTTTATCGATCGTCAAAAAAATTGTCGAAGGTCAAGGGGGAAAAATATGGGTAGAATCCCAACTTGGCGAAGGGGCTACTTTTTATTTTACTTGGAAGAAGTAATTCTCAATCCTGGCAAAATGCAATACATACAATATTTAAAAAAACATTAAAGAAGTTTTAAGTAAGTCAACCTAATTAAACTAAAAATCTTTAAATGATTAAAACTCTATGTTGCTTTTTGCCTTGCCTAACCATTTAACCTTTAATAAAGTGGAATTACTTACCAGCTATGAGACAAGCTGGTAAAGGCGCGATCGTTAATATAGCCTCAGTTAGTTCTTTCGTTTTTTACTGTTATGTAAGAAGTTTGTTGTAAGTAACAACCTGATTAACCTTGGGTTTACTAAAACGTTCCCAGGCACTACCACCTCTTAGAAATAACTCCATCCAAGTAACTTTTTCGCGATTTTTAGTTGGCCAACCAGAGCTACCTGGCGCAAAAGCTAAATTACCTTCGGGTACGCGAAAACTTCCATCAGAATATATAGCGTCGCTTACTATATCTCCTACGCGGACTGTAACTTTAGTAGAAAGAGGAAGATCTACATTACTTGCAGCTATGGTAGTTTTGATATTACCGTAGCCATCTATCCAAGCTACGCGATCTGTAGGTCGATCGGGTATTTGTTCTGGATTAATTGTTTCTCCTAAAAGGCTAAAATCTCCTTGAGCGATCGCAGCAGCAGCTTGAGGAAACACATCCCGAGAACGAAATTGTGAACCGCCCCGCGATACTTTAACTGAATTAATTTGCAATGCTTCTTGTTTAATAAAAGAAAGAGTATATCCTGCTAACACCCCCACAACAATTACTTCATGGGGAAGCTTCACATAAGTTAAACCTTCTCCTTCATTATTTGCTCGTGCTTCAGGATTATCTTGGCGAGGAGCGCAATTATGATATATTAATCGTCCTGGCGCACCAGGATTTAAACCTAGTTGAGCAATCCAAAATCCTGTCGCTAGAGTACTAAAAGGCGGAACACTCAAACAATGAATTTGCGCTTTGGGAAGTTTTTGATTTAGACGTTGCATTACCTCGGCGAAAGCAGGATCGCCATTACCGTAATCACCAATCAAACTAATAAACATGAGAAAGCTAAATGCAGTATTTTTCTCAATGTTATTCGTTCAATTCAATTATTGGTTATGGTGGTCAAATCAATTTTTTTCTTCGATCTAGAATCAATTATAAAATTAATAATATAATTTTCTTTGCGTAAAAATACGGATGTTACTTGGTAATTATTTAATAGTTTCAATTATCATTTTGTAACTACACTGACAAAACTGCTCAAAACTTCTGGTAGTCTAAAATTATGTTTTCCAAAAGTAGAACAAAAAGTATTTTGGAAACATGGGAAAACAAGACTCGATTGTTAAGAGAATATTGATTTTATGCCTAGAAGTTTGTTGGAGAAAAAAAAAGTAATAATATCTTCTCAATTAGTTTTAACAAAAAAATAATTTTTTTCAGTTTAGAAAATTAGCATAAAATCCACGCTCGTTTACCAAAAACAATTTATTCACCAAGATTAATGCTTAATTTACGTTGATAAAAACAAACTATAAAACGATGAATATAACTGAAAATAGACAAGAATTAAAAAGAAACGAGGAGTACAGTATGACTCAATTAGAAAATGTCGAAGCAACAGAAATCGATACAGATTTAAAGCTAGTTGAAGTTGAGTTTTCCTCGGACGATCTCGAAGAAAGCAGTAATTATTCATCTGAATATCGAAAAACAGCAGATGATAACATCGGTGCTTTTTTTAAAGAAATGGCTCGTTATCCTCTTCTTAAACCAGAAGAAGAATTAGAATTGGCTCATTGTGTTGAATTTATTGTCAAAACGGAAGAAACTAAGCAAAAATTAACAGAGCAATTCTCCAGAAAGCCAACTAAATTAGAATTAGCCACAGCTATGGGATTAAAAAACGAGCGACAATTAGAAAATCGTTTGTATCGTGGTAGAGTGGCTAAACGAAAAATGATTCGCTCTAATTTAAGATTAGTAGTCTCGATCGCCAAACGCTATCTCAATCGTGGTGTTCCTTTTCTAGATTTAATCCAAGAAGGGGCGATCGGACTGAATAGAGCAACAGAAAAATTCGATCCCAATAAAGGCTATAAATTCTCTACCTACGCTTATTGGTGGATTCGTCAGGCAATTACCAGAACGATCGCTAACGATGCTCGTACCATTCGTTTACCAATTCATATTGTCGAAAAACTTAATAAATTAAAAAAAGCCCAACGCACTCTCAAACAAAAACTACAACGGAATCCTAGTGAAGCAGAGTTAGCCAAAGAATTAAAGATGTCAGTGGCTCAACTTTGCCAACTGTTAGAATTACGCAGACAATCTCTATCTCTAAATCATCGTGTAGGCAAAACCGAAGATACAGAATTAGTCGATTTACTCGAAGATAGTGAATTACAGCTACCAGAAGAACGCATGAATGAAGCAATGATGCGTCAAGAAATCACTAATGTGTTAAGCGATGTTTTGACCCAAAGAGAAAAAGATGTTATCGTCTTGCGTTATGGCTTATCTACCTCTCAACCCTATACCCTAGAAGAGGTAGGAGGAATGTTTAATCTGTCCCGCGAACGGGTAAGACAAATACAAAGTAAAGCAATGCGTAAATTACGCCGTCCTCAAGTAGCTCGTAGATTGAAAGGTTGGTTAGTTTGATTTTTTTAGGGTTGAATAGCTATTCGACCGCGGAATGCGGTCACCGCTTCTCATCGTCGTCTTATGGCGGTGTAACGGTGACCCTATCTAATCTTATTAAGAATATTCAATGACACCAACATTTAAAATTCGTCCAGCAAATCCCGATGATCTTGCTGCTATTTTTGAGTTAATTAAAGCTCTAGCAGAGTACGAAAAACTTTCTCATCGGCTAACAGGAAATAGAAATTCTTTGCAAGAGCATTTATTTGGAACTAATCCTTATGTAGAGGCCATTGTTGCCGAATCAGATTGCTCAATTGTCGGATTTGCCTTATTTTTTCCTAATTATTCTACTTTTCTTACAAAACCAGGTATCTATTTGGAAGATTTATTTGTGTTACCAGAGTACCGCAGACAGGGTATAGCTAAAGCAATGTTAACTTATTTAGGAAAATTGGCGATCGCCAGAGATGTAGGAAGGTTGGAATGGAGTGTTTTAGACTGGAATCAAAACGCGATCGATTTCTACGAAAAAATGGGGGCTAAAGTTTTACCAGATTGGCGTATTTGTAGAGTTACTGGAGATGCTTTAAGCAATTTGGCAGCAAAAGATTACCCGAACGACTAAATACTATAATACTATTTTGGTAAATGCAGTAACCAACTAAGTATGTCTTTGTCTAAATCTCTTCCTCTCGATCGACTTCGCTACAACGAACAGGGTTTAATTCCCGCTATCGCCCAAGATTATCTTGATGGTACGGTACTAATGATGGCATGGATGAATCGAGAATCATTAGAAAAAACCCTGGCAACTGGGGAAGCGTGGTATTGGAGTCGATCGCGACAAGAATTATGGCATAAAGGCGCAACTTCTGGACATATTCAAAAAGTACGCTCTCTGCGCTACGACTGTGATAGTGATGCCCTTTTAGTTACCATCGAACAAATTGGCGATATTGCTTGTCATACAGGAGAAAGAAGTTGTTTTCATCAACTAGATGGAACAAAAGTACAACCTCCAGCCAATACTTTATCAGAAGTATATAAGGTTGTTCGCGATCGTCGCGATCGTCCCGTGAATGGTTCTTATACTTGTAGCTTATTTCAAGCTGGCGATAACAAAATACTCAAAAAAATAGGGGAAGAAACTGCCGAAGTAGTCATGGCTTGCAAAGACGATAACCCCGAAGAAATTGCCTCCGAAGTAGCAGATTTGTTTTATCATACTCTCGTTGCTCTAGCTCACCACCAAGTAGATATTAGAGCCGTTTATTCTAAGCTACAAGAACGGATGAAATAAAGCTTGTTTAGCCTAAAAAATTGATTGTGCCGATGGTAGCGATCGACAAGCAAGCGGATGCAACATGGCTCAAATATTCTACAATAGAAAACCATAATAAACTTTAGTATAGATTACATTTTATTTACTATGTCAGTACTGGCGACGATCGCTGTATTGGGATTGTTAATTGCAGTCCACGAATTGGGTCATTTTGCAGCAGCCCGTTTACAAGGAATTCATGTTAATCGTTTCGCTATTGGTATGGGCCCTGCCCTACTCAAATATCAAGGTTCACAAACAGAATATTCTCTAAGAGCCTTTCTTTTTGGTGGTTATGTCGGTTTTCCCGATGACGATCCCGATAGTCCTATTCCTGCCGATGACCCTAACTTACTACGTAATCGCCCGATTCTCGATCGGGCAATTGTCATTAGTGCAGGGGTAATTGCTAATCTAATTTTTGCCTATTTTCTTTTAGTCGGTCAAGGAATAACTGTTGGTTTTCAGGAAGTAAATTATCAACCTGGTGTACTCATTCGCGAAATTATAGCAGAGGAAAATTCCGCAGCAAATGAGGCAGGAATTCAAGCAGGAGATATTATCTTGACAATAGACAACCAAGAATTAGGCGCATCTATGGAATCTCTTGAGGTTGTAACCAAAAAAATTCAAAATTCTGCTAATAAATCTTTAAAATTAACTGTTTTACGTCAAGAGCAAACAATTGCTTTGAATGTAACCCCCAAAGTAAATCAGGAAGGACAGGGTAAAATTGGTGTTGGTCTTGCCCCCAATGGAGAAATAATTCGCCATCGTCCTCGAAATATTGTTGAAGCTTTTAGTGCATCAGCAACAGAATATCAAAGAATTGCTCAACTCATCGGCAAAGGTTTTTGGCAGCTAGTTAGTAACTTTGGTGAAAATGCCGAACAAGTTGCAGGCCCCGTTGCAATTGTCGCAGTAGGTTCAGAATTAGCTCGTAATGACCTGAGTAACCTATTTCAATTCGGTGCATTAATCAGCATTAACCTCGCAATTATTAACATACTACCCCTACCAGCCCTAGATGGCGGACAACTAGCTTTTCTGGCACTTGAAGGAGTATTAGGTAAACCCTTACCAACCAAACTGCAAGATGGAATTATGCAAACTGGATTAGTATTATTATTAAGCCTGGGAGTATTTTTAATCGTTCGGGATACCGCAAATCTTGCCTTTTTCCAAGGTTTATTTCAATAAGTGGCTAGTTAAATAATGGCTGTTGTGAGCATTAATCGTAAATTCTCTGCAACCAAAAAGCGATCGCTCGAAATTTTAACTCTACTCAAGCAGATGTACCCTGATGCTACTTGTAGCCTCGATTACGCAACTCCCGTACAGCTACTAGTAGCAACTATTCTCTCTGCTCAATGTACCGATGAACGAGTTAATAAAGTTACCCCTACTTTATTCGAGCGGTTTCCCGATGCTCCCGCTTTAGCTGCTGCCGAACGAGAAGAACTAGAAAAACTAATTCGTTCTACTGGTTTTTATCGCAACAAAGCCAAAAATATTCAGGGTGCTTGCCAACTAATTGTCAGTGAATTTGGTGGGCAAGTACCCCAAACTATGGAAGAATTACTAAAATTGCCAGGAGTCGCCCGCAAAACGGCTAATGTAGTTTTAGCTCATGGTTACGGGATTATCGTCGGTGTAACTGTAGATACTCACGTAAAACGCATTAGTCAAAGATTGGGACTTACCCAACACACCGATCCAGTTCGTATCGAAAAAGATTTGATGCGCCTTTTACCCCAACCAGACTGGGAAAACTTTTCTATTGGCATAATTTACCATGGTAGGGCAGTTTGTAAAGCCCGCAAACCAGCTTGTGATGTTTGTCAATTAGCTCATTTATGCCCTTCTGCTTTCGAGGGATCGATTTCTCCATAATCCAAATAAACCCTTAAGTCTCAAAAATAACTGAAAGCGATCGATTTTTCCCAACAAGTTTAAATCTGGAATATAGTCTAAACTCCTGACAGCTATAGTACTGCCAAAAAAAATCCTCGAAATAGGTGATTTTCGGGGAATATTTTCTTATTTAAGAGTCAAGGGTCTTTTATTTAAAAGTCAAAGGTAAATTTTACCGATGTCAAAAGTTATTATATATGTTTTGAAATAAAATTGCAATTCATTTTAAATTTATTTCTATTTTAGGCATCAATAGACCTCTTGCAAAAATAAATTCAAAATCAAAACTAATAGCTTCTGCTTATAACGCCTTTTGCCTCCTGCCTTCACTCAACTAGGATTTTGGAGAGTGGGTGCAAGAGGTCTAATACAGAAACTGGAACGCCGATTTCTTAAGTAAATTTATTATATTTGTATTATATGCTAAATCGACAAAAACTTCAGCTATTTTGGCAGGCATATTTAGCAACATTACCCACTCATCACCCACATCTATTTCAACCTTTACCTGATGCATGGTGTTTTGGCGGTTGTCCTCAAATGGCCGATCGACTTAGTAATTTAGTAGTAAGGGGAATTAAAACAGCAACCTGTAGTCGTTATTTTGGTGAAAATATCTTAGATAGTATGGGGCTGAGCATCATTTTAGATGGCAATGAAAATCCACTTTGTATTATCGAAACTTATGAAATTACTGTTCGACGCTATCAAGATATTGACGAAGAATTTGCTATAGCAGAGGGTGAAGGGGATTTAAGCTTGGATTATTGGCGAAAGGCTCATTGGAATTTCTTTTCCCGCGAAGCAGAAAAAGAAAATTATGAGATAAACGAGAATATGCTTTTATTATGTGAAAGGTTTTTTGTTCTTTATTCTTTTCCTCCAGACAAAATAGATCGATCGGTAAAATTAAATAATGCCGATCGATCTAGCTTGGTGTCAATTATCCACAAGGATAAAAAGCATACCTAGTAAAGGCGATCGATCGGCTTAGTTAATGGGATAAGCGTAAGCAGCTATTGGGGATCTGGTGTTTGAGGAGTAAGGTAAGGTGAAATACTCAAAAAGTTTAGAAGAAGAGTTTTACAAATGAAGTTGTTCATTACTCCCTATTGAAAACTTAAGCTACTTCTGATTCTGAGAGAGTTTTTTCCTGACGCAATAACTCTAATTCAGCTTGACGAGTTTCGATATCTTCTTTTAACTTCTGAATTTGTTTTTCTCGATCTTTCAGTTGACGAGACTTACCCCAAAACTGAAAATAGTTGCGTACTTTAATCCAGGTTAAATAAAGTCCAGATAGCAAAGCTCCCAAACCCATGGAAACAATTAGCGCAACTGCCAGAGATATTTGAATTTCAAGCTCGGGTACAATTTTTAGAGTTATTTCTTGAGTATTTTGAAGACTAAATAAGGCGAGAGCTAAACAAGTGAGAAAAATAATTAGAAAATCGAAAATAATCATAATTGTGCTTATTTTTTGACCTTAATTAAATAATTAGGCTTTTTGGATTACTTAAGGGAATAGTTACTAAATATATATTCCTATAGTCAATATTATGGTCAAAATGGGACAAAATAGGGAGTAATAAGCCCCAAATACTTGGGTGTAACCTGTAGTAGGAACTATTGAGTGAATGACAAAAGAATAATAACTAAATAACAACCCTAAGTAAATTGTTGTCAATCAAATAATTCTCCTGTTTCTTGGAGAGAATGGAGACGATGATAAATACCACCATGTTCTAACAATTCCTGATGATTACCCACTTCTACAATTTTGCCTCCATCTAATACTACAATTAGATCGGCTTCGCGGATGGTACTGAGACGATGAGCAATAATCAGAGTAGTTCGTGTCCCTAAAATCGAGCGCATGGCAAGTTGGATCGATCGCTCTGATTCATAATCTAAACTAGAAGTTGCTTCATCAAAAACCAGAATATCGGGATTAACAATTAATGCTCTAGCGATACCCAAACGCTGTCTTTGTCCCCCAGAAAGACGTACTCCTCTTTCCCCGACAATAGTTTTATATCTTTGAGGCAATTCGTCGATAAATTCGTCTACTCTGGCTATATGACAAGCTTCTTTAACTTTAGATAGACTTACTTGTGGATTACCATAGATTAGATTATCTAGTACCGTACCGTTAAAGATATCTACATCTTGATGGACGATCGCCAATCTACGACGATATCTAGCAATATCTAAAGAGTTAATATCTTCTCCATCAACTAAAATTCTGCCTCGATCTGGTTCAAAATAGCGAAATAGTAATTTAACCAGTGTAGATTTACCCGAACCCGAACGTCCAACTAAGGCTACAGTTTGATAGGGTTTGATTAATAAACTGATATCCTGTAAGATAGGTCGATCGCGATCGTAACCAAAAGTAAGCCCTTGAAATTCTAATTTTCCTGTAAATTTGTAAGGATTTTTAGCCGAAGATTCTGGCACTAAACTAGCAGCATCTTTTCCCTTAGGTAATGCCATAAATTCATGAAAACGCTGCATAGAAGCATAACGACGAGCAAAAACTTCAGCTAATTGGGTAATGGGTTCTAGTTCTGCATAAGCCATACTAGAGACTGTTAGGGTAGTGATAAAATGCCCCAAGGAAATATTACCTCTCACCGCAGCTATCAGAGTAAACAACAAAATTAAGAAAACGCAACTCTGAATCATAGTTCGCTCTAAGGTAGCTAATTTAACGTAGCCTTTATGAATCCGAAAAGTAATTACTTTGTATTCTCGATCGAATCTTTGTTTTTGTCTGACTAACTCTCGTGCTTCAGTTGCAAAAGCTTTAACGGTTTTGATATTTGTAATTATTTCTGAGGTACGACTTTCTGTATTTTCGATATATTTATCGATAAATTCTTCTTGTCTGACTAGACTCCGTAAGTTTTTGAGACTAAAGGTGAGGATAAAGATGAAAGAAACCAAGAAAGCAAGAGCAATCGAGGGTTCAATTAACAAGATAATCACAAATATGCCCAAAATTCTGGCTAGTTTGGGTAACAATTGACCAGCAATTTCGGGATATGTCCAAGTATGATTTTCAATTCCTCTGGCAATTTTACCTGCAATCCTACCTGGATTATGTTCGTCATAAAATCCGATAGGGAGAGTCAAAATTTTAGCAATTACTTTGCGTAAATGATCTCTTCTAGCTCTTAAAGAGATTTCCCAGTGAAACCAAGCACCGATCCAAGGTTGAATGGGCGATCGAACTACAGTAACGAGAAAAATTATACTTAGTAATACGCCTAAGGACAAAAATTTTCCTACTTCTACATTAGCAATAGTAGCTATTCGATTAATTAAAATTTGAATTGGTGTATCTAAAGTTTGATTGGATAATACATTGAGAATTTGTCCGATAATATAGGGAACAACCAGATCGATTATTTCAAATACACTAGAAGCAATAATACTAAAAAGCGCGATCGTTCTATATTGGCGATAATAACCAATAATCTTACGCAAGGAAGTCATAATTCCGTTCTCAATTTAATCTCTGTTTCAATCTGTAAAGACAGCAAAATAAACTCCCAATAGATTGGAAGTAATGAGTTAGTGCTTTTTTAATTATTTAAAGGTTTCTTCTCTTATAAAAACTTGTAGCGATTACTAATTCTTACTAAACTCGAACTGGAAATTATGTAACTAGATATACTGCTTACAAAAGCAAATTGTTCAGAAATAAAAATAGTAAATAGCTATTAGCTTTTAATAGATTTATCTCTTACTAAATTGCTTTTACAAGAAAACTAATTAAAAAAGATATAGAAGTAGAGAAAAAAACAAAAAATGCCTTTAGAGAGTAAACTAAAGGTCTAAAATAGACAACTATTGCACTATATATAGTGTTAATACAAACCTCGAACTGAGTTAATCGATCCTAAGTAAACCAATAATAGTTAGTTACCAGCATCAGGTTCAGTACCAGGTTCAGTACCAGGTTCAACACCAGTACCGTCTACTTCTCCACTATCAACATCTGTTTGACCAGCATCAGGTGTAGCACAACCAGTAACCATACCTAAGCTCAGAAAAGACAAAGCAACTAGGGTAATAATGTATTTCAACTTCATATTTTTGCCCTCGTACAATTTAAATAAGTTAATTTTTTAAAAAGCTATGGTTTTTTGTGTTTCAATTTTAATAATGCGCTGTCACACAAATTATTATACTCAAAATAAAGTTTAAAATTCGGATTTAAATATTACGGTTTTTTACAAAAATGATAAACTCATATATTTCGATCGATTTGTAAAAAAAAGGGTAAGCTTAAACCTACCCTTTTGTTAGCAAATAATCAATAATCGATGATTTTTAACTTTGAGTAACAGTTTCTTGTTCTCTAGCTAAAAACTTCTCTAACTCAGTCAAAGCATCTGCATCGACTTTTGTTTGCATGGGACAAAATTTAGGGCCACACATAGAACAAAATTCAGCAGTTTTGTAAATATCCGCAGGTAAAGTTTCATCGTGATATTCTCTAGCTCTTTCAGGATCGAGAGATAATGCAAACTGTTGTTCCCAATCAAAGTTATAACGAGCTTCAGACAGTTTATCATCTCTATCCCTAGCACCAGGACGATGACGGGCGATATCCGCAGCATGAGCAGCAATTTTATAAGCAATTAAGCCATTGCGGACATCTTCTGCATTAGGTAAGCCTAAATGCTCTTTAGGGGTTACATAACAAAGCATAGCCGTGCCATACCAACCCGCCATTGCTGCCCCGATCGCGGAGGTTATATGATCGTAACCAGGAGCAATATCGGTGACTAAAGGCCCTAACACATAAAAAGGTGCTTCGCTACACTCTTCCATCTGTTTTTTGACATTAAACTCAATTTGATCCATCGGTACATGACCAGGGCCTTCTACCATAACTTGGACATCATGTTCCCAAGCACGACGAGTCAATTCTCCCAGAGTCTTCAATTCCGATAGTTGTGCCTCATCAGAAGCATCATGAGTACAACCTGGACGCAATGAATCCCCCAAACTGAAAGAGACATCGTATTTTTTGAAGATTTCAATAATATCGTCAAAATGAGTGTAGAGAGGATTTTGTTTGTGATGATGCAGCATCCAACGGGCAATAATACCGCCACCACGAGAGACAATTCCCGTAATTCTATTTCTGACTTTAGGCAAGTATTCAATCAAAATACCTGCATGAATAGTCATATAGTCTACTCCCTGTTGGGCGTGCTTTTCAATAATATGTAGAAAATCATCGGGAGTTAAATTTTCAATTTTGCCATGGACACTTTCTAATGCCTGATAGATTGGTACAGTACCAATAGGGACAGGAGAATCATTAATAATTGCCGTGCGAATTTTGTCTAAGTTTCCACCTCCAGTAGACAAATCCATAACGGTATCTGCCCCGTATTTTACTGCCAGTCTTAGCTTATCTAACTCTTCATTAATATCTGAAGAATTAGGAGAAGCACCAATATTGGCATTAACTTTACACGAAGATGCAATGCCAATGCACATTGGCTCTAAATTAATATGATTGATATTAGCAGGAATAATCATTCTACCCCGTGCAACTTCATCCCGAATTAACTCTACTGGTAGATTTTCCCGTTTGGCAACGTAGTCCATCTCCTCCGTAATTAATCCCTGACGAGCATAGTGCATTTGGGATACATTATTCTGTCCGCGTCGTTTAACGACCCATTCTGCTCTCATAACTTGTTTTCCTCAATAAACAGCTTCCCTCCGCTGGTATTACCCAGTCTCAGGTTCCAAGGGACTATCTCAGCCTATGTCTTTAGACACCCCTAGCTATGGTGATAGATTGTAACACTATTACGTAACTACAGTTATTTATTTACAAGAAAAGTATAGTTTTGAAAAGATTAGCAAGAGTCTTAATAAACTAAAAGCTAAAAGAAATAGTGACTTATGGCAGGATCGGAATAAAAGCTAAATAAGATAAGACAATACCAATTAATAACACTATGGTAGTTACAAAAGCAGCTTTGGCTTCGCTCAAGTTCAATATTTGAGTGCAATTGATGTAAAGAGTAAGATTAGTATAAGAACAACCACAAATAATTAAGGGTAAAGTAATAACATTTACAGATAGAGAAATAAACCCCAGAATCCAAATCATCAATCCTAAGGGAAAGAGGGTAGTTCCTGCCAAGAAAACATCTGTATTAAGACTACCAGGGGTATTAGTAAAAAAACGAATTAAATGACTAGAGATAATGAGACTAGTAAAAGGAATAATACCTACAAGTGAAAATTGTACTATTGGAAAATCATTAGTACTCAAGTTTGGCCAATTTAGATATATACTACAAACAAACATCAGATCGATAATAATACCGTAGATAATACCGACTTCGAGGGCTTCATTTTTTTCTAGACTCGAAAAAGCAGGTAATAATCCACCTCCAGGATTAAATAAATAGCTGATTAAAACTAAAGCTGAATTTTGCCATAAGCGATTGAAAAAGCTCGAAAATTTGCTCGATCTCCAATTTTTGGGAGCCATTTCTTTAATCGTTTTTTGGGTTTGACGATAGGCACTGAAATTTCCCTGAATCTGGAATAATCTAGCAGCAGTTTGCAAATCGGCTAGGGCAATAGTAGTATCTTTTTGTTCTCGATAAGCTAATGCTCGATAATAGTGAGCTTGGGCATAGTTGCGATCTTGATTAATTGCTTGAGTATAAGAATCGATCGCCGATTGTCCATAGCCAAGTCGATAGCGCGCTCTACCTTGATAGTAATGGGCTTTGGCAATACGTGGGTCTATTCTAAGAACTTGAGAACAATCTTCTAAGACACCTTTATTGTCACCTAATTTGTAGCGCATTTCGCATCGTTTCAAGTAGGCATCAATGAAATTGTAATCTAATTCGATCGCTTTAGTGTAATCTTCGATCGCCCCTTTAAAATTTTTGTTATGAGATCGATCGAGACCCCGATTGTAATATTCTTGGGCAGTTTTCGATTTGCTAAAAGATTCTTGAGGTTGTGGAGGATTATTCTTGACTGACCTAAATTTTAATTTTAGATCGTAACGACGACGTTTGTTAGGGTCTGATAACGTTTCATAGGCTTGGGAAATATATTTAAATTTTTCTGCCGATTCAGGATCGTCAGGATTTAAGTCAGGATGATATAAGCGAGCAAGACGGCGAAAAGCTGCTTTAATATCTGCCATAGGTGCATGGGGAGCAACTTGAAGAATGGAATAATAATCCTCAACTTTTGCCATTGACATCGACTTTCCTTCTAATTACCCTAATCTGCATTTTGTGCCAAAAACTACAATAATCTCTTAATTATGCTTTAGTTAGTAGATAATAAATAGACTCGATTTTTTCATATTCTCTAATTTTAAAAAATTAAACTCCAAATTAAAAATAAACGTCCCCTTGTGATTATGAATGTGATATGTCTAAAATGAATGATACTTTACAATTGTATATTTTGAGTATTTATGCTTATAAGTTTTGGTGAATTAGCCACATATTACTATATGATGCACACATAATAAATAAATTATCGATCATTTTGGCTCAACTTATTCTAGATTGCGTCTACTAATTTATCCAACTTAAATTTATCTATTCCACAAAATTTTATTTATATTTATGATATGCGAATTTTTTTTCTCGTTTGGATTGGACAAGTTATTTCTCTGTTTGGCTCTAAGCTGACAGAGTTTGCCCTTGGATTTTGGATTTTAGAACAAACTTATAAAGAAACAGGTACAATAACTCAATTTGCTTTAACTGTTCTTTTTATCTATCTTCCTAAAGTAATAGTTTCTCCTCTAGCTGGAGTTTTAATCGATCGCTGGAATCGTCGCTATGCTATGATTTTAAGCGATTTGATGTCTGGGATAGTCACGGTAACGCTCCTCTTAGTTGTCTGGTCGGGACAGTTAGAAATCTGGCACATTTATTTAGCTATTATTGTTACTTCTATTTTTAATGCTTTTCAGTTACCTGCATACACGGCAGCCATTGCTCAATTAGTACCAAAGCAAAACTTAAGTCAGGCTAATGGTATGGTACAAGCTTCTAGTGCGATCGCGAAAATTGCTGCTCCTGTAAGCGCGGGACTACTGCTACAAGTCGTTCATCTCAAAGGTATTCTACTTATTGACTTCATGACTTTTTTGGTAGCTTTAATCTCTCTTAGTTTAGTTAAATTTCCCGAACTCAAACGCAGAAAACGAAAACAAACAAAAATTTTCCATCAGCTTTTTTCAGAAACCCAATCTAGCTGGCATTATGTGGCTGTTAGACTCGGTTTACGCAATCTTTTAATTTTTATTGCGGTGAGTTACTTTACCACAGGAATGTTAGAAGTAGTGCTTTGGCCTTTGCTTTATGAGTCCAATTCTACCGAAGAAATGGGGATAGTTTTATCTATTGGTGGTTGCGGGATGTTACTCGGTAGTATTGCTATTAGTCTCTGGAAGGGAAGCCAAGATCGGGTCAAAACAATTCTATGTTTTGTTGCCTTTCAGGGTGTTATTGCTTGTTTGGCAGGAATGAGAATTTCTCTAGCAGTATTAGCAGCAGGGATTTTTGCTTATCTCTTTTCCCTACCTATAATTGTTAGTTGTAATCAGGCAATTTGGCAAAGTAAAGTGCCACCTCGTTTACAAGGAAGAATTTTTGCCCTGCAACAAACTACAGAACGTTCTCTTTCTATTGCTGCTTATTTACTAGCAGGTCCTTTGGTCGATCGCGTTTTTAATCCTTTAATGGCAGAAAATGGATTACTAGCTAATAGTATTGGTAAGTTTATCGGCGTTGGCTTTGGGCAGGGTATTGCTTTATTGTTGATTGTACTAGGTATTTTTAATCTTGTTGCCGTGGCGATCGCTTGTCGAGAACCTCGTTTACGTAATTTAGAAAAGGAACTACCAGATCGTACCCCGCCTAATACTCTTTTGGTCTGATTTTTGATAAGACAAAAAAAACAGGAGAGTCGCTTTCTACACCAGCGACTGCGCCTGCCAATTCCTTTGAGAGGAGAACACTGTATCTAAGTATATAAGTTATTAAAAATAATTGTCAATAGGCAGCAAAAATAAATTGTCTATTTTTACCAAGTCAGCCCAGGTTAGGTCTTATACCAGGTTCGCACTTCTACTTGCTACTTCATCCTCAAATGTCCTAAGCTCATCTCGTACAGCTATACCTTGCCGTTTCTGGTTAACAGTTGTTATAAAAGTCGGATATTAGCATCATCAAAAACAATGAGATGAGTCAGTGCCTAAATCCCGATTGTCTAACAATAAATACCCGTCAAGCCAAAATCTGTAAAGAATGTGAGACAAAACTGTTATTGATAGATCGTTATCGAGCTATCAAAATTTTAGGTCAAGGAGGATTTGGGAGGACATTTCTGGCAGTTGATGAACTAAAACCATCCAAACCGCATTGTGTGATCAAACAGTTTTTACCTTCTGTTACCAACAAAAAAGGTTTACAAAAAGCAGCAGAACTATTTGCTCAAGAAGCTGTAAGTTTAGATAGACTGGGTCAACACGATCGAATTCCCGAACTATTAGCTTTTTTTGAACAAGAAGAACATCAATATCTGGTTCAAGAATTTATCGATGGTGAGAATTTAGCCCAAGAATTAGCCAGAAAAGGAGTATTCAACGAAGAACAAATTAAAGAAGTACTGATAGATATGTTATCAGTCTTAGAATTTGTTCATAGCAATCAAGTCATTCATCGAGATATCAAACCAGAAAACATTATTAGACGATCGAGCGATCGCAAATTAATCTTAGTCGATTTTGGTGCTGCTAAAGCTGTCGAGGGAATAGATTTAAAAGTTACGGGAACAATTATCGGTTCACTCGCCTATATTGCGCCAGAACAAGCAGTGGGTAAACCTACTTTTGCTAGCGATCTATATAGCTTGGGTGCTACTTGTTTGCATTTGCTGACTAACATCGAACCAACAGAGTTATTTGATGTAACCGAAGGAGAATGGATTTGGCGAGAATATCTACAAGACAATGAACTTAGTTATGAATTAAGTCGGGTTTTAGACAAATTAGTCGAAGGAGCAACCAGAAGACGTTTTGAGTCTGTCGGCGAAGTTTTAGCTGCTCTTTATGGCGGAGGGACTGTAGTTTCTCCTCAAAGAGTAAATTTACCAACCAGACGGACGAGAAACTCTCAAAGAACATCTCGACAAAAATTAGGCTCTGAGACAAGAAAATCAAAACCTCAAACCCCTTCTCGCAAACATTCGGGAACTAAGTCTAAATTAAACCTAAAAATAGTTGAATTTGAGGTTGTCACTTTAAGTCAAAACAATAGAGTAGTTATCGGTAGAAATTCGGCACTACAACTCGATCGCCACCGTAGGAAAGCCAAATATATTACCCTAGATTTAGGAAAAGGGATAACCATGGACTTAATTGGAATTCCTGGGGGAGAGTTTCTAATGGGTTCACCCGAACAAGAAGTAGAAAGAGGAAGTGAAGAAAGTCCCCAACATTTAGTTAAAATTCGCCCTTTTTTGTTGGGAAAATATCCTGTCACCCAAGCTCAATGGAAAGCGGTTATGAATAATAATCCTTCACGATTTTTAGACGACTCCGAATCTGGCAATAAACCAGTAGAAAAAGTATCTTGGTTTGATTGTGTAGAATTTTGCGCTCGATTATCAAAAAAAGTCGGTCGAGAATTCCGTTTACCCACAGAAGCAGAGTGGGAATATGCCTGTCGGGGTAAAACTAAAACAGCTTTTCATTTTGGAGAAACCATCAGTACCGAACTAGCTAACTACAATGGGGAATATAGCTACGGCAAAGGTCAAATAGGAGAAGATCGACATCAAACTACTGTAGTCGGCAGTTTTCCTGCTAATGCTTTTGGTTTATACGATATGCACGGTAACGTAGCTGAATGGTGTGCAGATTCATGGCATGATAGTTATCGAGATGCACCAACTGATGGGAATACTCCTTGGAGTAGCGATCGAGCCAAAGATCGTCGTGTCTTAAGAGGCGGTTCTTGGCTCCATTTGCCTGGTTTTTGCCGTTCTGCTCATCGACTTAGTTCTTCTCCTGACAGTAAATCAGATGCTTTTGGTTGTCGTCTTGCTGCTAGTGTTTGATAAAGCTGTAAGTTTTTTGGGTTTAATTTGCTTTTGTCTCCCTTCTAGGGCGGAGAGGATGTCAAGACCACAGGAAAACAAGCAGCCTAAAAAATTAATCATGCTCGTATTTTGCTGCTTACTGAAGCATATTTAGTGGCGATCGCTACTTTTGCGCATAGGTCTAATTTTGAATACTAGACTGGCGAATAGTATTAGTCACTCTATTATTTTCCCCGATCGCTGTAGAGCTATTATGACCTTGTTGATTGGATATTTGGTTATGCTGAGAGTCGTTAGAGCGATGTTGTCTTGCCGACTGACGGACACTACTAGTAGCAGAATTATTTCTACCCTCTGCTGTAGCAGAAGAACGAACTCTTTGAATAATTACTTGCTCGGCATTAGTAACTGGACTAATTAATAAAAAGGTAATTGTAGCCAAACCCAAAGATAAGATTCGATTAAACATATTTTTTACTTATTTACTATTATTTTTTGATAAGCTGCAATCATTTCTCGTGCGATCGCACTCCAGCTATATTTTGCTTGGGTTAACTGACGGGCATTTTTCCCTCTTTGTTTCCTTTCTTGTTTAGCTTCGATCGCGATTTCCAAAGTTTCAGTTAGTTTTTTTACTTCGCAAGGAACTACCCAACCAGCATTAGCAGACTTTATATCTTGCCAAATATGAACGCGATCGCTAATAATTACAGGCAAACTCATTCCCATAGCTTCAGCTACGGCTATCCCAAAGTTTTCATAATAAGACGGCAGCACAAATAAATCCGCATCTTGTAATAATCCTAGTTTTAATTCTCCCCCTACAAAACCTGTAATGGTTGTTTTTTCTGCCAAAGTAGACTTTTGGATCTCTTGCTTAATCTTATTCTCGTAATCTATATCTTGGGGATTTGCCCCTGCTAAAACAAAGTGAAAATCTAATTTTGTTGCTTGTAATTTTTCTAAGGCAGGAATTAATAAATCTAGTCCTTTTTTCGGATCGATGCGAGACATAAATAAAATTAGAGGACAGTCTGGTTTTATGCCTAATTGCTGGCGTGCTGTTCCTTTCGCTGGTAAGTTTGAAGGGTTATCTACCCCTAAAGGAATCACTAAATCCCTAGTTTGCGTGCCATATCTTTCCGATACTTTAGCTTCTTCTGTACTGGTAAAATGTACCCCCGCAGCACCAGCTAAATTAGGTTTTTCTAGCAACAGTCCATAAATTTGTTTTAGTTGTTTTTTCTTTTGTAAGTCAGCAGGATCTAGAGTACCGAGAGGACGAAGAATATAAGGTAATTTTTTATTCCTAGCTATGGTGGCTGCTGCCGTACTTACGGGAGAAAATAAAGCATGAATATGCGCCAGATCGTACTTATTTGCATTCTGTGCCAACCATTGTAATAACCCCAGAGAAAATTTGTAACGACGAAAAGGAGAACAAGGAAAATAAATTATTTCGTAACCATCTTGTTCTATTGGTTGAGCGATAGGAACATCTAAAGGTGGTTGGTCTGTATCTCCATTAGAATTAGTAGTAATTAGAGTTACTTCCATTCCTTCTGCTGCTAAGGCTTTAGATAATCCTAAGACCATTTGGCTAGGGCCTCCGTATACTAAAGAAACAGAAGGGACTATTTGTAAGATTCGCATTCTTTCCCCAAGTTAATTATTTTTTTCTCCAGCTTATACGGTATTGGGATTAAGCCATGAATAATAAGAGAATAATTTTCTACAAAGCGATCGCCTGTCCTACGATATTACGAAAGGCTTCAGGATTGGCATCTCGCAAAATTAGATATTTTTAATTCTACAGTTTTGTTTCGTTCATTTCTTTCATTGCGCTTATTTCGTAAAATTGCTAGAATAATCAAAATAATAAATCTAAGCATAGGAGATTTATGGTTATGGCAATGGCAACATTACCTACTAGAAAAGAAGCCGATCTAGCTCAAACTAGTAGTAAAAAGATTTCTACCTATATAAATAAAAACTCTCCCATCCAAAAGATTTCTCTAGTACAAGATGATATCGGTAAAGAAAGTGAAGCGATCGAAATTCCCAAAGAAGCACTTAATTTATTAGTAGACATTTTGAAACAAATGGCACAGGGAAATGCTGTTACCTTAATTCCAATTCATGCTGAGTTAACTACTCAAGAAGCTGCCGATATTTTAAATGTATCTCGTCCCTATCTAGTTGGATTACTAGAGAAAGGAGAAATACCTTTTCGTAAAGTCGGAACACGTCGTCGAGTGCGTTATCAAGATTTAATAGAATACAAAAATGATATTGATGCAAAACGGATGCAATCTCTTCATGAACTTGCTGCACAAGCGCAAGAATTGGATATGGGATACGAATAAATAATCTATGGCAAACTTTACTGTTGTCTATGATGCTTGTGTTTTATATCCAGCACCCTTACGGGATTTTTTGATGTGGTTAGCACTTACCGATTTATTCAAAGCACGTTGGACAGAGGAAATCCATGATGAATGGATAACAAATGTTCTTAAAAACCGTCCCGATCTTTCTTTAGAACAATTGACAAAAACTAAAGACTTAATGAATGCTAATGTGCGAGATTGTCTTGTAACTGGTTATCAAGGACTTATTGCAGGATTATCACTCCCAGATTTAAAAGATCGTCATGTCTTAGCAGCAGCAATTCGTTGTAATGCAGATGTTATCCTTACTTTTAATTTAAAGGATTTTCCCGATCGTTGTTTGGCGGAATATGGTATTGAAGCTCAACATCCAGACGAATTTATTCTACATTTAATCGATCTAAATTCGTCAATAGTTTGTCAATCAGCGAAACAACACAGAAATAGTCTCAAGAAACCGCCTAAAACCCGTAATGAATATTTGGATACACTTTTAAATCAAGGTCTTCCTGAGACTAATAGTGCATTACGGAAATTTTGTTTTTAGTTCTTTTTAAACAGTAACTCCTTCCAATTCATCCTCAGTAGACTCGTATAACTCTCTTAACTTCTGCAACTTCTCTTCATCGGCATCCCAAAAACCTCTGCCATGTGCTTTGATCGATCTTGCAACAATATCGTAATAAATATTGTTCTCCTGAATTACCTCCTAGTTGGATGGTATTTGAAATATTATCATTTGGAACAGTTTCATTCATTTTCAAAAATTTAGACCTACAAAGTAAGAAAGAAACAGCTAAACTGTTTGATTTAGACGAAAAAATCATATCATCTTGGTTACATAGTATGTCTTATTTTAGAAATTTGTGCGCCCATCACTGCCGTATCTGGGATAGAACCTTTACTATTAAAACCAAAAAGGCTAAAACTTATAAACAATACCTTATTCAAAATGATAAGCTTTATGCGCAACTAGTCATAATACAAGTTTTAATGCAAAAAATTACGATTGATTCTCATTGGTCAAATAATTTAAAAACACTAATACAAGAATATTCATCGATACCTATCCAAGATATGGGATTTCCCAAAGATTGGGGGAATTCTAATCTTTGGAAAAACAAAAAATAGAATTGAAATTTGTTTACTAACCTCTTAATAATTTTTTATTAGTCTTTATACTGTAACTCCTTCTAATTCATCTTCTGTTAAGTTGTATAACTCCCTTAACTTCTGCAACTTCTCTTCATCTGCATCCCAAAAACCTCGTCCGTGGGCTTCGATCGCACGTCCTACAATGTTACGAAAGGCTTCAGGGTTGGCATCTCGTAACTTTTTCGCCATTTCTGCATCTAACATATAAGTATCGGCTGCTTGGTCGTATACCCAATTATCTTGGAAATTAGCCGTACCACCCCAACCAATTAAAGCAGTCATGCGTTGAGATATTTCGTATGCGCCACCACTACCTTGATCCGCCATGGCATTTGCCCATTTAGGATTAAGTAGTTTGGTTCGGTATTCCATGCGTAGTAAATCTTTCAATTTACGGGGGTTAGTATCCTTAGAAAAACTTTCTACAAAAGAAGCTTCTACTGTTTTACCACTCTGTTTTTCTGCTGCTAATTTTAAGCCTCCAGTGTTACCATAATATTCTTGAATATCAGTCAAACCATATTCAACTGAATCAATTTCTTGGACAATTCTTTCACTAGTTTCGAGTAATTGAGTTAAAACTTCTGGTCTTGCTTGTCCTTTATCTTTTCGTCCATAACTAAATACATTGCGATTTTTCCAAGTATTAGCTAATTCATCACCAGATTCCCAATTACCATCAACAACTTGGTCATTTACTAGAGAACCAAAATCACCAGCGGGATTAGAAAATAATCTAGCTGAAGCATTATCTATACCTTGTTCTTTTAAGGCTAAATAATGTTTGCGAATAAAGTTATCTTCTGGAGATTCGTCTGCTTCTGCTGCCCGTTTAAATAGGTCATCTAATAATTCAATAATATTAACAAAAGTATCTCTAAAAATACCCGAAAGATTAGCTAAAATATCAATACGAGGATGTCCGACTTCTGCTATAGGTTTCAACTCATACCGAACAATTCTACCAGTTCCTTCTTTAACAGGTTCAGCCCCTACTAATTCTAATAAAATTCCCAAAGATTCCCCTTTAGTTTTGATCGAATCTAAACCCCATAACATTACTGCTACAGTTTCAGGAAAAGTTCCTTGTTCTTCTAAGTTTTGGGCGATAATTTTTTTACCGATTTCTCTACCCCTTTCATAAGCAGCAGGGGAAGGCATTCTATAGGGGTCTAAAGCGTGTATATTTCTCCCAGTAGGTAAAACACCAGTCCCATCTCGTAACAAATCTCCTCCAGGCGCAGGCGGAATATATTCCCCATTTAATCCCCGCAAAAGATTAGTCAACTCTTCCGTATTTTGGGCTAATAAATCTCCGATATTTTCGGCTTCTTCAATTTTATCTGCATAAGATTTATATTTTATTTCTAACAGTGTTTGTGTTTCTGCATCTTTGGGGGAAACAATATTATCGATTAAATCTGCGGGTAATTCATCACCGAAATAAGCCTCAAGATAAGACCGTAAATTTTCTTGACTTGGTGCTTCTCCTAATACGTGTAAACCAGAAGAAAATAATCTTTGTTCTATTACTTGGAGATATTCATAAACTTGCACAAAATATTTATTAATTACTTTTTTACTAAACAACCGAGCATTTTCAATAGTGAAAGCAATTCCTTGTTTTTCTCCTTCCTCAAACCGACAATCTCTTTCTAAACCAGCATCAACAATTTTTTGGCAAATAATTTCTCTAAGAGCATAATTTTTTTCAGGGTCTTCTCTATATTCTGCAATTAATTCCCTTAAAGACATTAATTCTTTGTATAATCCAGCCCGACCATAAGGAGGTACATTATGAGAAATTAAAACTCCGTATCCTCTTCTTTTTGCCAAGATAGATTCCGAGGGATTATTAGCAGCATAAATATACAGATTGGGGATATTTCCTAACAAAATATCCGACCAAGAGTAAGCAGTATTTCCTAAAGGAGAACCAGGCAACCATTCTACAGTTCCATGCATACCAAAATGGACTATAGCATCAGCTTGAAAGTCATTTTGTAGCCATTTATAAAAAGCAGCATACTGGGGATGGGGGGTTAAATCTTTTTCAAACATTAACCGCATGGGATCGCCAGATATTCCTAAAGGTGGTTGTACTCCAATCCAAACATTTCCTAACTGAATACCACCCACATGAAAATCATCGCCATAGGTTTTTATACCAGTACCCGTTAGAGATTTCCATTGTTTTTCTACTCTAGTTGTTAATAAGTAACCCAACCATTTTTCTAGAGTACGAACATTAATAGTTACTTGTCCTTCACCATTAGTTTTTATTCCATTACCAGTAAATTCTGTGGTAGCCAAATGTAAATCTGTTTCATCAGCTTCTTTAACTTTATTAATTATTTCTTCACCATCTTCTGGTAGTTTTCCTACGTCATAACCTTGTAATTGTAACGCCTGTAACAACTTAAGTAAACTTTTAGGTACATTTAATAAAGCTGCCGTTCCCGTCGCGCCATAACCAGGGGGAAAACCATATAAAATAATGGCAATTTTTCGCTCTTTTGGTTGAGTATTTCTGAGGTTAATCCAGTTTTTAACTCTACCTGTTAATCTTTGTAATCTTTCGGGAATAAGATAGATATCTTCTCCTACTAAACCCCCTAAAGGTACAGTATCGATCGCGCCGTCTAATTCGGGTAAAGAATATAAGACTACACTTTGTAAACCACCTATTCCCTGTCTCGTCCAAGAATGAATATCCTGGATTAATAAAGGGGCTGCAATAATATAAGGAATGTTTTTAGCCGAGAGAATTCTTTTAGCAACTTCTACCTGTCTTCCTGCTTCCATTGAACCCGCAGGACCACCAACTAAAGGAAAGCCAATAGTAGAAACAATAGCATCAACTTTTACTGCATTTTCTGATAAGGAAAGTGTTTCTTTGATACCTTTTTCTCTCTGTTCTTGTTCATAAGTAGTAGTTATCCAGTCTCTAACAGCAACATGACCTTCGACTCCGTTAATAAATATAGGTAAAGGAACTAATCCTTCTGCTTCAAAATGTTTAATTAATTGGGGAATGTAAGGTTGTTTGGTAATTACGTGTTTACGATATAACAATATACCAATTACAGGTTGTAGGGGCGAAGGGCCCTTCGCCCTTACATGATTGTGATACCAATTTAAATAATCCTGTGGTGAGGTAAAATATCCCTGATAATCTGGATGTAATAAACCCATATTGGGGGTTTCAATGGCTGGAGGAATTTCCCCAACTTCTAAGCCTAAATATTTCTCTGCTAGCGTCCAACACATGGCAGCAACATTTTCTGTACCGCCAGCATTCCAATAACTATAAATAATTAACCAATTACGCAAATCTTGTACTTTTTTCGCAGGAATAAATTTCAGTAATTTTGGCCCTGTTTTTAAGAAACTAAGATATCCTGCTAGTTTATCTTCTTCTCTACTATTACTAAACTTGCTGAGGATAAATTTAATTGGTTTGGGCATTCCCTTGGGTTTATCGCCAATAACAAATTTACCCAACCGCGTCAGACTCATTAATTCTAAAGCCGACTCAAAAACGAGACGAATGGGAATATCTTGGACTCTTTCCCGCAACCAGATTACTTGGTCGTAATCAAAAATAAGACTAGCAAAGAAGACATCGGCATTTTGTAGCGCAGTTTCTACTTTATCGGGGCAGGTAGTAAGATCGCGATCGCTAAATACTTTTATTTCTAATTCACGACAACGGGAAACCGCCATATCCGCAGCTTGACGGTACAAATTCGCATTAAATGATTCAAACCCTGCAATTAAAACAATCCGTTTCATATCCGCAGCTTCTTAAAATTTCTTTATATTGGCTCTACTTCGATTGTAAAAGTAATTTATTCGATCGGGGTAAGTTGAGTAAATTTAGGATAAAAAGATTATTGGTTAGGGTAGCTATCAGCTATCAGCCATCAGCTTTTTACAGATTTGAAGATTATCTTTATTTTATCTAAATTAGATTTACAATTTGCCCTACTTTACTTACAATTATGTGCTGAATGTAACAAAATTTTCGATCGATGAAAATATTTTTCCTATCTCAACTTAACTCTAAAGAAGGCGCGAGATATGCAGGTGCTGCTTTTGTTGCTGACGCGATCGATAAAGAAAAGTCATCACTATTGGCTTAAGATTTTGTTGACAAACAGTCTCTCAGACATAATTGTCTGTTGTTCTATTTTCAATTAACAAGTGAGGTGTTACTGATGAGCTTAAAAGAACTACAAGATTTTGTCTTTGATTTTCAGCGTGTTTCTTTGGCAGAGATGAAACTATATCTTCAAATCGAGGGAGAAGCAATTCGACCAATGCTAGATAATTTAATTAAAAAAGGTCAAGTCCGAAAGTCTCCCTTAGTAGAAAAATGTGAAATTTGCCAAAAATGCGAGTCTGACGAATTAGAGTTTTATGAATGGGTCGAGACTGTTTAAATCAAATTTCCGCGATCGAATAACTAAAACTCCAACCGTGTTGTTTAAAGCCTAAGGATTTATAAAATTTATGGGTAGCATCGCGCTTTAAATTAGAAGATAAAGTAACTTTATAGCAAAAAGCTTCAGCACTAATTTTTAAAGCTTTTTGCATCATTTGTTTTCCCAAACCCTTGCCTCGATAAATAGTAGCAATAGTAACTGAATCCAAAATCGCTGACTTATGAAAACCTGGGTGCATCATAGTCGGCATGAATAATAAGCTAAAAGTACCGATCGCGATATCCTCAAGATAAGCAAGATAAATAAAATAGTCAGGAACTTGCTGTATTCGTTCCCAGATCGCAGTTATTTGCTTGTCAGACATTAATGGTTTTTCATCCATGTCTGCATAAAGACGGTTGAGGGTTGGTAAATCCGATTTGGTGGCAATAGCAATTGTAATATTGCTCATTTATTCAATTCCTCCCTCTTGTGGTTATACGGTTAAAACCATTACCTCGTTTTCTACCCCGACTTGAAAGTTCGGGGCTATCAACTGTGTTTTTCACCGTATCTCTCTAGCCAATCACTCTTGTTCTAGTAAGCGAGTAAATTTATCGCGCATGGAGTTTAGTTTTTGCTCGCATTTAGGAATAGTAGCAACTTTTATATCAACCTCTAGAATATTTTTTAATCTAGTTGTTTTTTCCCACACTTTAATTTCAACAGGGGATTCGTGCTGGTAACGAAAAGTTACTGTATCTGAGTTGACATCGAGTATTTCTACGTTTTTGACCCAGCCATTACTACTTTTAACAAAAAGCCAAATATCGGACTGACCAATTAATTCTCTAAGCTTTTTTTCCATAATCAAAATTTAAGGTTAGATTCAAAATTGAAAAATATTTCATCTACTATAAGATATATTTATTTTGTCTGTACCCAGTAAATATGCCAATTAAATCTTTATTTAGATAGATGACAAATATAAAAAAATATGACTTAGCTTACTTACCATGTCTAGTATACGATGCCTAAAAATAGCCAAATATAATTGTTTTGACACAAAATTGTGCTTTTTTAAGAGGAGATAGAGCCTAAAATATCTATAAAGGCGATGTTAAAACTATTTTTGTCAGCTAATTTCGGCTATGAAGGGTAAAACTGTCATGCTGATAGGGGATAGATTATCGATCGCTTACAATAAACTACAAAGTCGGAATTTATCTGTATTTATCTGTCTTAGAGCGAATATTTCTTCTCTTTTTTTTAACCTTGTGGCTTCTTGGTGCTTTCATTGAAAAACAAGTGGGCTAATTTAACTTTAGATCGCGATCACGCTATTATTAGACATTAAATAAACAAAAATATCTATTTCTATGGATAGATAGTATTCATTCCCCCATCGGCATATTATCGATCTATCTAGTAGATATTTTGAGCTAAATAGTAAACGATTTTTTATTATGGTTCCTTTAAAGGATGAAAATCCCGTCCGAATTACCCCTTATATAACTTATAGTCTTATTGCAATTAATATTGCTGTTTTTATTTATGAACTTACTCTGACACCGCCTCAGTTAGAAAGATTTTTTCATTTATTTGCGATCGTGCCATTAGAATTAAATGCTAGTTTTCATGGTGTTGCTGTTAATCAGTCTATCGCAGAACCTCTAACCCTCATTACTTCACAATTTCTCCACGCAGGGTTTATTCATGTGGGGTTTAATATGCTCTTTCTTTGGATTTTTGGCAATAATATTGAAGAAAGATTAGGTACAATCAAATATTTATTATTTTATTTAAGCTGTGGTGTTTTAGCTGGATTAACTCAATGTTTCTTTAGCGGTGGTTCTCCTGTCCCCTCTCTTGGTGCTAGTGGCGCGATCGCTGGAGTAATGGGAGCTTATATTATTAAATATCCTCAGGCTAAAATAGTCACTCTCGTGCCATTAGGTTTCTTTTTTCCCATCTTTCGGATTTCTGCGTTGTGGTTTTTGGGCTTTTGGTTTATTCAACAAGCTTTTAATGGTATAAGTATGCTAGAAGCTTCTGCTCATGTAGGAATGCAAGGCGGTGGTGTGGCATATTGGGCGCACGCTGGAGGCTTCGTTTTTGGCGCAATTCTCGGCCCTTTGTTTGGTTTATTTAACGATAAAGAAAATTATAACGAGGCATAGCATAAAAATAATTTGGTAGAGAGTTTGATACCCTCTGATACATTTACGCGACGCAATACAGGTAATTACTGGACAACGCAGCGATAGCGACACCATCATTACTGACAGTGAAGGAGGTATCCCTCAAAGCTCTGAGCATAAAGCCCAAAGCACCATTC
>JBFRWK010000016.1:0-33477 GCA_051439545.1 Xenococcaceae cyanobacterium
GAGCAAAACCGATATTTTCATCCACGGTTAAGGAATCAAATAAAGCTGACTGCTGAAATACCATCCCTACACCCAAAGACGCTTCGCCCTCCTCGATTGTACCTTGTCTTTTTTGTCCATTAATATAAACTTCTCCTGCATCCGGCTTTAATAAACCAGCAATAATACGTAAAAATGTCGATTTACCGCAGCCAGAAGGCCCTATTATCCCTAGAGCATCTCCTGGATAAATTTTTAGGTCTACATTATCCAAAATCTTTTTGGAACCAAAAGACTTAGAAACTCCTTTGAGTTCGACTAGGGGTTCAACCATCAGAATGCTTGCTCAAAATGCCATGACAGCTTCTACTATAGATTACTATTGTCCTCTTTGTCCCTAGCAGCAGTCAACAGCAAAAAATTTTTTAAATCGAAACTCCCGTTGATTCAGTTCAATTTTTCCCAAGAGGCGATATTGCGGATATGCAAATCCCTTTGGGGAAAAGGTATTTCGATATTGTGTTCCGCAAACGCCTGCCAAATTGCTTGGTTAAGTTCGCTGGTGACAGGCTTCTGGATTATCGGGTTGTCTAGCCAAACTGAAAGTTCAAAGTCAAGACTATAGTCGCCAAATCCAATTAAAAAAACCGCTGGTTTGGGTTTCTTCAGAACATTTGGATGCTCTCTAGCCACCTTGAGTAGAATCTCAATTACTACTTCAGGTTTGCTCTTGTAACTAACTCTTACAGGGATTAAATAACGACTAAGGCGATCGCTGCCTGTATAGGTAATCACCGAAGAGGTTAAAAATTTTTGATTAGGAACAATTTTCTCGACGTGATTGAAGGTTTGAACAGTCGTTGAGCGAATACTCACACGCTTGACCACAGTAATTTCACCCTCCACCTCAACCACATCCCCAGGTTTTAAGGCTCCTTCAAAAAAAAGCAAAATCCCGCTGATGAAGTTGCCCAGAATTTCCTTTGAGCCAAATCCAATACCAACAGATAGTCCCCCTGTAATTGCTGCTATAGTGGTCTGATTTAAGCCTAATTGACCCAAAACCAGGATAATGCCCAAGGTAATTAAAATATAGCGGATTGAAGTTAAAGTAGCTTCCACTACACTTGGCTGAGCCGTAGTCCGTTTGGTAATCAGCAGATAGAGAAGATCTTGAGTACCACACAAGACTCCGATCCAGATATACAAGCCGACAATAGAACTAAACAAAGAACTAATGGTCAGGGCATTGGCAAAAACTGGTGTCATCAAAACAATCTCGGTAAGTGATTTGAGATTAGTCAAATTAGACAGAATCGTCAGAATAACGTACAGAGTAAATAACGGGGCATAAAAGCGGTAATGGTAGTTACGAACCGCAGATTGGTCAAAAAAAGCATAGGGGATGCCCAGAGACAAGCGGTAGAACAACCATACCCAAAACAAAGTCTTCACTTCGGTTAGAAGACCAGTCAACGAGCCCTGAGATAGGAGCATCTGTCGGTTAATCCAGATTGCGATCAGACCTAATAGGGGCAATTTCAGGTAATTAAGGATTATGAAGAGGCGTTTGGCATGGGTTGCTAAGTAATTGGGAAATTGCAGTTGCTGTTTCTGAATGCGAGATTCGAGAACTTTTTCCAACAACCAAGCTAGCAGAATCGCTAACAGGATTGCCATTAATTGAAGTCGGACACTAGGACGATCCAAAAAGATCAAAATTTTGGTGAAGAAGTCATAAAGGGGAGCGAAATTCAATTCATTAAACATGACAAAATGTGATTACTCCTCTCCAGATTGAATAGCATCTTCTTGTCTCACTTCTTGTCTCACTTCAAAAATTTTCTGTGTAAGTTCTTCAGCAGCTTCCAGGGGCTCCATCTCCCCTGCTATCACTAGGTTATAGTAAAGGTTTCCATATATCTTCTCAGCATTGTCAAACTCATAAACATAATCCAACGAAACTGCGACTGCTGTCTTTGATTGAGCCAACAAGACAGCTTGAATCGGGGACAATCGTCGATCGAGTTTCACCTTGCTATTAGCGGGGATCAGCGACTCTGTTTCGAGGGCTAATTTCGTTTGCTGTTCCGCATTGGTCAAGAACCTAGCAAGTTGTAGAGCCAATTTAGTTGTGGAGGTGGGAGATACCTGATTAAATACTATTGCTTTGGTATAGAGGAGTGGCCCAGCAGCTCTATTACCTGTCCCTGGTAAAGTAGTAACACCAAGTTTATCTGCTCCTAAAGTCGCTTGTATATCCGATAGCTCTTCAGAGTAACAGACATAATATGCCAATTTTCCTTCGGCAAATACCCGCTCTAGAGTGGAACGCTCATCAGCCAAAATAAACTGGGGGTCCTTCTGTACTACTCGTAGCCATTCTAACCAATTTGCCCAGGCTTGGGAATCAAATATTATCTCTCTTTCTTCTTGGCTAATTTTCGGTTTTGAGCGGAAAATCTGCACTCCCCAGAAAGTATCCAAAAAATTAGAAGTTAAGGCAATTTGGTGTTCGGTTTCGGTCTCAGTAATCATTTCTGGCAAAGTTTTTAATGGTCGCTCAACCTTGGTTTTGTTATAGCAAAGAACTTGGGTACTTAGGGCAAACGGTAAGCCATAGAGATTATTGTTCAAAGTGACCTGACTAATTGGTCTCGGCAAGTAACTTGATAAATCAAGGTTGTAATTATTTAATGTTTCGAGAACCCCAGCTCTAATCAAGGGAATCATATTTTCATAGGAGCTAATCATCAGATCGGGACCCAGACCCGATTGCGACTTTTGCCTAAATTGCTCGGTTATTTCCTTTTCAGGAAAGAATTCGCTGATAACTTTGATTTGTGGATACAATTCTCTATATCGATCCAACATACTATTCAAAGTCTCCGCTTCCTTGCCTTCAAAAGGATGCCAGATTAGCAGGCGACCCCGCACTCGCTCTTTTGCTTCAGGCACTGTGTTGAGACACCCAGAAAACAGAACTGCGATCGTCAGCAATAAGATATGACCAAAACGTTGATACATCCCTAGTACCTATTTACAGATGTATAATCAAGCTTCCCTCGATCTCTAATCATACGTGTTCCCGCTCTGAGGTGGCAATTTTTAAGATAATTATGTAGCAATTTACTCTGGCTTTGCAGGTCTAACGCGAATTATTACCTCATCCACACCTTGACGACTCATCTGAATGAAATTTTTGTCAGTATTCCACTCAAGTAATACATTTATGTCTCGATCAGTTCTCTCAGGCTGATTACGCCAAATATTTTCTGTTTCTGGTACGGCAAAATTATCTCTGTCAACTAATCTAAAGCCTCGAATATCATCATCTTTTTTAGATAGACCACCTTGCGCCCTAATGGGAAGACCAAACTCTTCGATCATGGCAAGCCCTAAATCTTCATTATTACCAGTAGACTTGAAGATTACTTCTGATAACTGAGAATCACTAACGCTAAAGTTGAAAAATACATCGAATAAATGGCCTTCTTTTGACCACTGACTTTTGAGTAAGGTTTGCTGAGTATTATCGTCTAACAAGACTTGCTCATCAGGATTTACAGGTATTGCTGCCCCTTCAGAAGCTTCTACCACTTCATCCACACTCATACCCCAGCGAGTATACTCCCACTCAGCTTGGGCAGGCAAGTTAAGTATACTGACAAAAATAGTTGTGGTTACTAAGGTTAAAAAAAATTGTTGGTTCATCCCTTAAAATTAGATACTCAAAATCATCAATCAACAACTTAAACTTATTTTTTCAGGGATCGCATTTTTAGACAAGAGCTTATCAATTGACAATTGTTGAAATGAGTAAATCTCATAAATCGATTTAGGAAATAGGTAAAAGGATTCCTGACTTCTAGAACCTAACTTAATGAATGTCGTGCAGCAATACTATTTAACAGACTTTACATCCTCTATATCTGGTCCAACGTCGATCGTCGTCTTAGTTTGACCTGCTTGGAAAGTAATTAATTTACCTGTAATTACTGTCAGTTCCTGTTGGAATTCAGGTGCATCTGAACGATCGATATTGAGAACTGTAGCGGTTTTCTCTCCTTTAGTATTTTCGTATTCTAAAACATATTGCTGATAATTGCGATCTGGTGCAAATATTCTGCCAACAAGACTTAGGGGACCGAGTAGTATCCCACCAACTATACTACCAGTGTCCGAAAGCAATTTTTTGGCATATTCTCCTGAAGCAATTTCCAAAACGCTGTTAGCTGCGATCGTTTTATTGTTGTCTTGATATTTTTCTTTTTCAAAGTTTATTATAAGAGCTTGTTGCTGAATATTAACTTGGCAGGATTTGAATTCTTGCTCTTGCTCTTGTTCGTTAATGTAAAGACATTTACCTCCATAGGGGTCTTCTCTAGCTACAGCACTAGCCAGCAAAGTATTAGTAACATAGGCGATCGCCAATAAAGAAAATAGAAGTTTGTTCATAAACAGGTACTACTTGGTATTATTTACAATAATAAGCTTAAAGTTAAGCCTAGAATTTAACTATTAATTAAAAAGTCATTCCCCTATAATTTAGTATCTTGGCTTTAAAGATACTTGTTTCGCTACCAACTTTTTAAGATAGTTTTCCAACTATATAACCAAGTCACTGTAGCCATGGCAAATCTTAAAGAAATCCGCAACCGAATTCAGTCGGTCAAAAACACGAAAAAAATCACCGAAGCAATGCGTTTGGTAGCAGCAGCTAAAGTACGTCGCGCTCAAGAGCAGGTTTTGGCTTGTCGTCCTTTTGCTGATTCTCTAGCACGAATGTTGTACCGTTTGCGCTCTTATATCAAGTTTGAGGAAGTCAACTTGGAGTTGTTGCTAGAGCGAGAAGTAAAAACCGTTGGCTTAATAGTCATTTCTGGCGATCGCGGTCTGTGTGGCGGATACAATACTAATGTCATTCGTCGTGCTGAAGAACGAGCTCGAGAAATTAAAGCAGCAGGTTTAGACTATAAATATATCCTGATCGGGCAGAAAGCCATCAAATACTTCCAAAACCGCAATCAGCCAATTGCTGACACCTATAAAGGTCTAGAACAAGTTCCCACCGCAGCAGAAGCCTCTCTCATTCAGGATAAATTGCGAGCTCTCTATTTAGCTGAGGTCATCGATCGTGGCGAGCTAATTTACACTAAGTTTGTCTCTCTAATCAATTCTCGTCCTGTATTACAAACACTATATCCTCTCGATCCTAATGCCCTAGTACCTGACGGCGAAACTTTTCGACTCATTACCCAACAAGGTAAGCTGCAAGTTCAAGCAGTAAAGCGCGAGGTTCAGCTTGAAGCGGAGAGTCCCCAAAGGCAAATTATCTTTGAACAAGACCCCGTACAATTATTAAATGTACTTTTACCTTTGTACATACTCAATCAATTATTGCGAGCTTTACAGGAGTCGGCTGCTAGCGAATTGGCAGCGAGAATGAATGCAATGAGCAATGCTAGCGAAAATGCTAGCGAACTTATTAATGCTCTAACCTTAAACTATAATAAAGCCCGTCAGGCAGCAATTACTCAAGAAATTCTCGAAGTAGTTGCTGGTGCAGAAGGACTGAGAAGTTGACGTAAACTCAAATAAATAAGAACTAATGAATAGTAGCAGCGATCGACAAGAACAATATGCCGTCTACCGAGTAGCACGTCAAGGAAGCAGATTAGAATACTATCTAAGTGCAGGTCCTTTTCCAGAACGTAAACAAGCTCTTCATAAAGCTGAAGAACTTAATCAAAGTGAACCAGAAGTTTATTTTGCTTATGTTGTCAGCGAGTATAAAGGAGAATCTTGGAGTCCAGAAAGGCCCAGTAGCTTTAGTTGGGAAACAGAAGAGAGAGAAAGTTGAGAGTTTGGAGTTCAGGAGTTACAGGGCAATGCTTTGCCCTTACTGGAGTTCGGAATTAAGCATAATTTTAATCAAGGTAAGTACAAAATAAATGCCTCATAATCTACTTTTAACTATTGAGATAGATATCTTAGTTTTACTTCTGGTCGCTTGTTTAGCAGCGATCGCCTTTAAAAGAATCAACTTTCCTTACACTGTAGGGTTAGTTATTGTTGGTCTAATTCTCAGCTTTTTAGCTAGAAATATAGAAGCATTGGCGGTAATCAATACTTTTAGGCTGTCAGAAGAACTGATTTTATTTATTTTCGTTCCTCCCCTAATTTTTGAATCAGCCTTAAATATGGACAGTAGGCTACTATTGCGGAATCTTTCTCCCGTCTTAGTCTTGGCTGCTCCTGGCTTATTAATCTCCACTGCTATTGTCGGCACAGTTTTGGCTTGGCTAACCCCTCTATCTCTGGGGCAAGCTTTGCTTTTTGGTAGTTTGATTTCTGCTACCGACCCAGTGGCAGTGATTGCCCTGTTTAAAGAGCTAGGTGCGCCCAAACAGCTAGCGATCTTAGTAGAAGGGGAAAGTTTATTTAACGATGCAACAGCGATCGTCACTTTCAATATTATCTTGGGCATCATTGCAGCAGGAGCAGTGGGAGCAGATGCTATTCAACAGGGAACGATCGATTTTCTGGTGGCATTTTTGGGGGGAATTTTGGTAGGAGCAGCGTTTGGCTATTTAATGCGCTTAGTCATGAATCTGGCCCAAGAAAATTCCTTGCTTTTGTCTACCATTACTACCATTACTGCCTATGGTGCTTTTTTGATCGCTGACGAAGTATTTGAAGTTTCTCCTGTAATGTCAGTAGTTAGTGCGGGTTTAGTTGTAGGCTGGTACAAATCTAATCGTTTAGAAGCAGAAGTTAGAGAATATGTCGGCGAATTCTGGGAATATGCTGCATTTTTAGCCAATAGCCTGATTTTCTTGCTAGTGGGTATTACTGCCTCTAGCTTCAGATTTTTCGAGCAACTCAGCGAAACTCAATCGCTGTTAACTATTTTGGGTATCACTATTGCTACCGTCTTGGTAGCTCGCGCTATTGTGGTTTTTACCTTAGTTCCCCTAGTCAATCTCTTCCGCGAAGCTAAAATTCCTTTTAGCTATCAACTAGTTAGTTATTGGGGTGGTTTGCGGGGAGCAGTCTGTCTGGCGTTGGCCCTGAGCATTGCTCCAGAATTTCCCAACCGCGACTCGATCGTGATTTTAACTTTAGGAATAGCTCTATTTACTCTCTTGATTCCTGGTACTACTGTAGGCAAATTGATTCAAAGCTTGCAACTAAATCGCCCTTCAATTTTAGATCGGTTCGGAGAAGCTCTGGCTGTGCTTATTGCCAAGCGAGAAGCTCTCAAGCAATCTAGCCTTCTCAAAACTAGGGATTACTTTTCTCCCACTGTAGTTGAAGGTTTTGCCCAAAAATATCAGCAGGAAGTTAGTCAAGCTGAACAATCTTTAACTAACCTACAAACCGAACTTAACTTGAGTGAAGCGGAAGCTCAACAAGTAGTTTGGTCAGAAGCTTTAGCGATCGAGCAACAAATCTACCGCGAACTTAAGGATGAAGGTTTTATGTCTCAGTCAGTCTTGGGGGGGTTAACTTTGATGATGAACTTAAAAGGAGATGCGGTACAGGCTGGTAATATTCCCCCAGAATTACAGAAGGTTCAACCATTAGAGGTTCGTTTCGGTAATTTGTTAGTTAAGTTATTCGATGGTAGCTCTTGGGCAAAGCAAATTCAATCTGAGTTAATTGCTACCCAATATGAAGCTCTGACCTTTATCGCCTATGCTTGCGAGCAAGTCCCTCTCAGACTCAGAAAGTTGATAGCAGATAGCGGTATCCCAGGAACAGCTATTGAAAAATGTGTCCACCATTACGAGGAGATTCGGCAAGAAATAATTGAGGAAGCTAAAGTTACCGTCGAACAATCTCCAGACTTAGCGATCGCCTTCCAGACAAAAATTTCCGACAGGGTTGCTCTAGTTGTCCAAAACCAAACCATCGAACGGCTAGCTGAAGAAGGAGCGATCGGTGAATCTGTAGCAGTTCAAGTTAGTCAAGTCATTGATGGGGAATAAAGTTTAGCTAAAAAAACACTGAGTAAATCTCCTAATTATTAATTCATCTTAGACATAATTTAAGTTATTCATAATACTATGAAACATAGAACCCATAAACTGCCTTCTTTTTCTGTCTGCTTAGTTATCTTTGCGACAATATTAAACGGAGCAATTTCAATTCCCCTCTCCCATGAAGCGATCGCTCAAGTTTCTCAATCCAATGATGCTAAATCCAATCAATTGGTTAAGGCTAAAGCAGTCACTCAGGGATTTTTTGACTCTCTTATTGCAGGGCAATTTGAGCAGGCTATACAGTATTTGAGTCCCAGTATAAAGGAATACTTTTCTACGTCAGACCTAGAACAGGCATGGCAACAAGTATTGGATAATAATGGAGCTTTTTCCCAATATAGGAGAATTCGTCCGATGTCAGTATTGGATACCTATACTGTTTTGATGACTGCCAATTTTGCCAACCGGATCGCCGATTTTGTAGTTACCTTGGATAGCAATCAACAAATCACTGCTGTGGACTTTCTTTGGATTGGCAACATTCAAGACAATGCAGAGGAATTTGTCGATGCTTTAAGTAGTGGTAAATATGCTGTAGCAAGAAGTTACTTGTCTCCCGATTTTAAAAAGACTACATTGCCTGAAACCATTAAGCAGAAATGGCTAGAGATTTTAGCAACCACAGGTCCCTTTAAGGGACGCTCTGATTCTAAGTTAGTGGAGAGTTCTAGTTCTAATGTCGTGCTGGTAAATCTTGAGTTTGAACGAGAGAATCGTAGCTTTATGATCATTTTTAATCCTTTATCGGAAATCGTGGGGGTAGATTTCCCGCAGTCACCAGAGTAAGAGATTGATAGGATGCAATAGATATAGAAACGTGACTTAATTAGCCGATCTACAGAAAAATAAATAAAAGAAACTGTTTCCGATCTTTCCCTTAAAGGTAAACTGGTAAGGGAATTTATTTCCAGATCCTCATTTGTCTTCTCAGTCTTAGCAATAATGAGCCAAACTAGAATTCGCTATCTTCAGAAACCAGACTATACAAAGCAGCCTTGGCAGGTTCCCTCAAAAGCAAAGGAACAAATCTTTACTCGGCTCTGCTATCTTTACGATGAAACCCAGGCAAAAGCCTGGATGCCAGAACTTGAGAGGGTACTAAAAGTACATCAGGCTCACAAACCGCTAGAAATGAGCGAGGCGGAACGAAATTTTGCACCAGAAAACCGTTTTACGGAAGAAGATGTTATTTTAATCACCTATGGCGATCTCCTCGTGAGCAAGGATCGTTCTCCTCTCAAAACTCTGTCTGATTTTCTGGATTCTATTCCTGCTTTTCAAGAGATTATTAATACCCTACATATCTTACCCTTCTTTCCCTATTCTTCCGATCGTGGTTTTTCGGTCATCGATTTTGAAGCTGTCGATCCCCAATTAGGTTCTTGGAAAGATATCGAGGTTTTAGGGGAAAACTGTCAACTGATGTTTGATGGAGTTTTTAACCACATTTCATCCCGTAGCAAAGCTTTTCAAGAAATGCTTAGTGGCAACCCTCTTTACAAAGATTTATTCACGGTTTATCGTTCTTACGATGAACTTACTCCCGAACAACGCCAAATTATCGTTCGTCCCCGTACCTCCGACGTTCTAACTAAATTTGACTCTATCGATGGTCCTGTCTGGGTTTGGACGACCTTTTCCCCAGATCAAATTGACCTCAACTTTCGTAATCCCCGAGTTCTGATTCATGTAATTGAAACCCTACTACTCTATGTCCGTCAAGGTGCCAATCTTATTCGTTTGGATGCAGTAACTTATCTTTGGGAAGAACCAGGAACGCCCTGTGCTAGTTTGGAACAAACCCATGAAGTAGTCAAATTATTTCGGGATGTTTTAAAGATTGTTGCCCCCAATGTTGCCCTAATTACTGAAACCAATGTACCTCATGCTGAAAACATCTCTTACTTCGGAGATGGTTCGGATGAAGCCCAGATGGTTTACAATTTTGCTCTACCTCCCTTAGTCCTGCACGCTTTTTACCGAGAAGATGCGGGGGCCCTAACTCAATGGGCCAAAAATTTGGATTATCCTTCCCCTACTACTACTTTCTTCAATATGTTGGATACTCACGACGGGATCGGACTCCAAGGCGCAAAAAATATCTTATCCAAAGAAGAGATTAGTTTTATTATCAACAAAGCCAGACAACATGGTGCATTTGTTTCTTACAAAACGGGAGCCGATGGTGCAGAAGAACCCTACGAAATCAATAGTACTTGGTTTAGCGCACTCACCCTCGACAACGGTCAGGAAGACCTTGCCTTGCAAGTGAAACGCTATGTAGCTTCTCGGAGTATTGCCTTGGTCTTGCGAGGGGTTCCAGGGATCTACTTTCACGGTCTGATTGGCACTGCCAACAATATTGGAGATGTCTTAAAAACTAAGACCAAACGAGATATTAACCGTAAAGTGCTGAACGTCGAGGATTTACTAGAACACAGTCAAGACCCGAAATCCAGACTACGTACTATTGCTCATCAGTTTGGCGGACTGATAGCGATTCGCAGACAGCACAGTGCTTTTCATCCCAATGGAGAGCAGCGTATCTTAGGGCTAACCCCAGAAGTATTTGCTGTTTTACGCATTTCCCCCAAGGGCGATCGCCATATTCTGGCTCTGACTAATGTAACTTCCAAAAATTGCCCACTGGAAATTCCTCTTTCTTTAATTGGAGTAGAGGAAACCCAATGGTACGATCTAGTTCGTCAAAGAGGCTGGATGGCTCAAGACCAAACCCTGAAAATCTCTTTACAACCCTATGATGTTGTCTGGTTACTTCCATTTGTTGAATTAGAACAGATAGTCGAATCTTAGCCAATGAAAATTTTAGTACTGAATGCGGGTTCGAGCAGTCAAAAAAGCTGTCTGTATCAACTAGCAGAAGACATCTTACCACAACACCCTCCCGAACCACTTTGGGAAGCTCATATCGATTGGACTGTAGCTGAGGGTTTTGCCGTGGGCAAAATTAAAGCCAAGGGAGTAAAGCTAGAGACTAAAAGGGAATTGAAGCGATTGAAGAGATATTAGGGTATATTCCCCAAGTAGCAGCAATTAAAAATGGTAAGAGTTTGGTAAATCGCTTCGGGAATTGGAACGTTATGCCTATACCTGTAAGTTAATGTAATACATTCGAGTTTCTGGCGATCGATAAAAAATGCTTAACCTGGACTTTAACGAAATTTTTTAATCTAAGAAGTGAGAGCAAAATAATCGAATAAAGCCTTATTGTTATCTCTCTAAAAATTATCTCTCTAAAAACAATGTGAATAAGTCGCCTAAATTATGCAACTAAATGAGAAATCTGAGTCAGAAATCAATCTCACTAACCCTAAATATTATTTAAATCGAGAACTGAGTTGGTTGGAGTTTAACTACCGAGTTTTACACGAAGCTTTAGACGACCGCACTCTTCTCTTAGAACGTTTAAAGTTTACGGCGATCTTTAGCTCCAACCTCGATGAATTCTTGATGATTCGGGTTTCTACTCTCAAAGAGCAGGTTGAAGCAGGAGTTGTTAAGCTAACTCCCGACGGACGGACTCCTCAACAACAGTTGACAGAAGTCGAGCAACGTCTACGACCAATGGTAGCAAAACAACACCAGAACTTCGAAGGAGAATTACGTCCTCAATTGGCAACATTGGGAGTTAAACTGTTAAATTACACCGATTTAGATAAAGAACAGAGTCTTTATTGTCAGAGTTATTTTGAGCAACAAGTTTTTCCCATTCTTACTCCTCTAGGGGTAGACCCAGGGCATCCATTTCCCCATATTTCCAATCTTAGCTTTAATGTGGCAGTGGTAGTCAAAAACTCCAAAACCGAGGCCAAGCATTTTGCTAGGGTTAAAGTTCCTGATATTCTACCTCGCTTCGTTAAATTACCTCCTGACCTGGATAAATCGGATACAAACAACCCAGTTATTTGGAGTGGCGTACCCCTCGAACAAATTATTGCCCATAATTTGTCGTCTCTATTTCCAGGATTACAAATTGCCGAATACAGTTTTTTTCGGATTGTCAGAGATGCCGATTTTCCCGTTCAAGAAGATGAAGCTGACGATTTATTGTTGGCAATTCAGCAGGAGATTGGTAAACGCCATTTTAAAGGCTTTGCCGTACGGCTAGAGCTTCAAGCCTCAGCTTCTAAGTTGATACGGGAGACTTTGATGGCAGGATTGAATATCACAGAGAGTGATGTTTATGAAATTGAAGGGTTAATGCATTTAGGCGATCTTATGTCTTTGATGGCATTGCCTTTACCAGAACATAAAGATACTCCTTGGCAACCTATTGTACCTTCTCGCTTGAAAGCGATCGCTAAATTGGCAAGAGAAGAGAATTTAGCAGAACTCAACGAAAGTGAGGATTTGTTTGCAGTTATTCGCCGAGGAGATTTATTAGTCCATCATCCCTATGAGTCATTTTCAGATTCGGTGGAGCTTTTGATTACTCGGGCTGCGATCGATCCTAACGTCTTGGCAATTAAAATGACTCTCTATCGTACCTCTGGGGATTCGCCAATTATTAAAGCCTTAATCACCGCAGCAGAAGCCCGCAAGCAAGTAGCAGTTTTGGTAGAGTTAAAAGCGCGGTTTGATGAAGAAAATAACATTCTTTGGGCGAGAAAGTTAGAAGATGCGGGAGTTCACGTAGTTTACGGTTTAGTGGGACTAAAAACTCACACCAAGATTTTGTTAATAGTCAGGAAAGAAGAGTCTGAAATTCGTCGCTACGTTCATATTGGTACGGGCAATTACAACTCGAAAACTGCCAAACTTTATACTGACTTGGGACTGATGAGTTGTCACGAAGATTTAGGCGCAGATCTCAGCGATCTGTTTAATTGTCTTACTGGTTATGCCCAACAGCCCACCTTTCGTAAATTATTAGTTGCTCCAGTTAGTCTGCGCGATCGCCTATTGGCGATGATTCGTCGCGAAATTGACCATTCTCAACAAGGGCGATCTGGTAAGATTATTGCCAAAATGAACTCTTTGGTTGACCCAGAAATTATTGCTACTTTATACGCAGCTTCCCAAGCGGGAGTACAAATCGATCTAATTGTCAGGGGAATTTGTTGTTTGCGTCCTGGCTTATCAGGAATTAGCGAAAATATTCGGGTAATCAGTATTGTGGGCAGATATCTAGAACATTCCCGTATCTTCTATTTTCACAATGATGGACAGTCAGAGATTTATTTGGGTAGTGCGGATTGGATGCCTCGCAATCTAGACCGTCGGGTAGAGGCTGTGACACCAGTGGAAGAACCCAGTCTGGTTAATCAACTGAAAGAAATTCTTGAAATTATGTTATCTGATAACCGCTTTGCCTGGGAATTACAAGCTGACGGGACCTATATTCAACGTCGCCCTCAAGCAGATGAAGCAGAACGCAGCGCGCAAAATATCTTGATGGATATGGCACGACAAGCATCAGCTTAAATAATGTGAAAATTTTGCACATTCTTACTAAAATATTTTTTTATAGGAGTTTGTGGTATTAAGTTATTAGTTAATCTAAGTTAGTTGTAAACGCTATTTTATTGGGTGGATATCAGCCATGACAATCGCTACAGATCGCTTTCCCATCGACCTTGGAGCATACAAACCAATAGCTCTAAATCCTGCCAACTCGAACCTCACCGCTCAACAGCTAGAAGACTTAAACAACAATATTCAACTGGCTCGCGATGCGATCGTTTTTTTTACGGCTACGGGGGCTGCTAGAGGAGTTGGAGGTCATACGGGAGGCCCCTACGACACAGTACCAGAAGTGATGATTCTCGATGCCTTATTCCGAGGCGCACCAGATAAATTTGTGCCAATTTTCTTTGATGAGGCTGGTCATCGAGTTGCTACCCAATATCTCATGGCAGTACTCCATGGAGACATGCCCGCAGAGAATCTGCTCAGTTACCGTGCAGCCCACTCTAAGTTACCAGGACACCCAGAGTTAGGACTGACTCCTGGGGTAAAATTCAGCTCGGGACGATTAGGGCATATGTGGCCTTACGTCAATGGTGTAGCTATAGCCAATCCTGATAAAATAGTTTTTTGTTTGGGTTCTGATGGTTCGCAACAAGAAGGCAATGATGCTGAAGCAGCCCGTCTAGCCGTGTCGCAAAATCTCAACGTGAAATTGTTGATTGATGATAATGATGTGACCATCGCTGGACATCCTTCAGAATATGTCAAAGGGTTTCATGTTGCCAATACTCTAGCTGGTCAAGGAGTTACGGTAGATCAAGGAGCAGGAGAAGATGTGGACGAGCTATACCGTCGGATGTGCGAAGCCGTCACTATTTCTGGTCCTGTTGCCCTAGTTAATAAGCGGAAGATGTGCGTGGGTATTGAAGGCTTAGAAGGCTCGCCCCACGGTCATGACGTAATTTCTGTAGATTTAGCGATCGCCTATTTAGAAACCAGGGGACAAACTGCTGCTGTTGAATATCTCAAAGGAATTGCCAAGCCTAAGCATAATTATACATTTATCGGTTCGGGAGACAAAATAGGCTCTAAGCGTAATGTATTTGGTGATACAGTAGTCTCGCTCTTAAGTAAGATGAGCGATACTGAACGTAAAGAGAAAGTATTCTGCATTGACAGCGACTTAGAAGGCTCTTGCGGTTTAAAACAAATTCGTCAGGCTTATCCCGAAATTTTTGTCAATTCTGGAGTTATGGAGCGAGGCAACCTGTCTGCTGCTGCGGGCTTTGGTATGGAGAAAGGGAAACAAGGTATTTTTGCTACCTTTAGTGCCTTCTTAGAGATGTGCATCTCCGAAATTACTATGGCACGGCTCAACTACTCCAATCTCCTCTGTCATTTTTCCCATTCAGGGATCGATGATATGGCAGACAACACCTGCCATTTTGGTTTGAATAATATGTTTGCCGACAATGGCTTAGATGACGGTTACGAAACAAAATTATACTTTCCTGCCGATGCCAATCAGATGAAAGCTTGTGTAGAAGCCATCTTTGACGATCCTGGGCTGCGTTTTATTTTCTCTACTCGCTCCAAAACTCCTAATATCCTCGCTCCTAATGGCAATGACCTTTATGGCGACGATTATACCTTTGTGCCAGGTAAAGATGAAATAGTGCGGTCGGGAACGGCTGGTTATATCATTAGTTTTGGTGAGGCTCTTTATCGTTCCTTAGATGCGGTAGAAAGGCTCAAGCAAGAAGGTATAGATGTAGGCTTAATTAATAAATCTACTTTAAATATAATTGATGAATCAATGCTTGCTACAGTGGGCGCAGCACCATTTGTCTTGGTAGTTGAAGCCTTTAACCGTCGTACAGGATTGGGTAGTCGTATGGGTTCTTGGTTACTAGAGCGTGGTTTAACCCCTAAATTTGCTTACTTAGGTACTCACAAAGAAGGTTGTGGCGGTCTCTGGGAACAGTATCCTTACCAGGGAATCGACCCCGTTGGCATTATGAACAAAGTCAAAGAATTAGTTTAGTTGGCAGATTATAGGGTATAACTTGAGTTCGGAGTTTGGAGTTATTATTTTTTTTAACGAAAAAATGATGGTTTCAGGGATATCCGACTAAGTATAGGGTTTAGGGAAAATTTCACAAACCTCATTTATCCTCCTAGCCACCTAATTGTAAGAGTAACGAGAATTTAAAGTCCCCCAAAGCTGCGATTGGGTATGGCTAGGTTTCCTTGCCACCCCTCTCGCTCAAAGTTGGGGGATTTAGGGGGCTAAACTTCAGTTTCAAACTACACAAATCACACAAAACACAAAAGATATAGGAATTAAACATGGCAACCAATTTACTAGAACAACTCAAAGAAGTAACTATCGTTGTAGCAGATACGGGAGATATTCAGGCGATCGAAACCTTTACTCCCAGAGATGCGACAACCAACCCTTCCTTGATTACGGCAGCAGCCCAAATGCCTCAGTATCAGGAAATTGTGGATGATACTCTCAAACAAGCAAGAACAGAGTTAGGTCAAGATGCTTCTACCTCTGAAGTTGTGACTCTGGCTTTCGATCGCCTAGCGGTAGCTTTTGGGTTAAAGATTTTAGCGATCGTACCAGGAAGAGTTTCTACTGAAGTAGATGCCAGGCTATCTTACGATACAGACGCTACTCTAGAAAAGGCACGCTACCTGATTTCTCAATACGAAGCTGCGGGAATTTCTCGCGATCGCGTTTTAATTAAAATTGCTTCTACTTGGGAAGGGATCAAAGCAGCCGAAATTTTGGAACAAGAGGGTATTCACTGTAACTTAACCTTACTGTTTGGCATTCATCAGGCGATCGCCTGTGCCGAAGCGAAAGTAACTCTAATTTCTCCCTTTGTGGGGCGGATTTTGGATTGGTATAAGAAAGACACCGGACGCGATAGCTATCCTCCAGCCGAAGACCCTGGAGTGCTATCGGTAACTAAGATCTACAACTACTACAAAAAATTTGGCTACCAAACTGAAGTAATGGGGGCAAGTTTCCGTAATATTGGTGAAATTACTGAGTTGGCAGGTTGCGACTTGTTAACGATTTCCCCCAAGCTGCTAGAAGAGTTGCGCTCTACGGAAGCAGAATTACCTCGCAAGCTATCTCCAGAGTTAGCAGCTAAAGCCGAGATTGACAAGATAGCAATGGATAAAGCTACCTTTGATAAAATGCATTCTGAAGACCGTATGGCTTCAGAAAAATTAGCCGAAGGTATCCAGGGCTTCACTAAGGCTTTAATTGCTCTAGAGAAACTCCTAGCGGAGCGTTTAGCCCGTCTGGAAGGAGAAGCAACCGTCAGCCGTGCTGCCCAGGACGTATTCCAAGTTTACGACCTCGATGGGGATGGGTTCATTACTCGTGAAGAGTGGGCAGGTACTGATGCAGTGTTTGATGCTCTTGATGTTAACGGGGACGGTCAAATTTCCCCAGAAGAGATCGCTGCGGGATTAGGCGCAGCATTTCGTTTAGCAGAGGTTAGCTAAGTTTGCTGAATAAGATGGGCATCCAGAGAATTTCATTAGTCATATTTGGATTGAGACTCCCTTGCATAAATGACAAGGGATTCCAGTTCTTGAGTCTATCGCAAACGGACGGGGCATTTAAAGTGCGGAACTAAATTCCGCACGCAGCCCCTTGTTAAAACCACGTTCAAATTTTTGGCTAAAATGCGCCCCGCTTTGCGGATCTCGGAGAGATAGCTTATTCTGGAGAGAATTAAACCAGGCTTAGAGCTTAAAGCTTCTAGTCGTCAAACAGAATGCTATTGTGAGAAATTAAAAGTAAGCTCTTATTTCATTGTGCAAATCAGTAGAATTATCCTGCATCTAAAGCTCTATCTCTCAAACCTATGGCGCAATTTCACTGCTGACTGGAGTATTTTATTAGAACAACCGACTCCCACTGTCGAGCTAAATGAGGCTTTTGAGCGAGCCTCAATTCCCTCATTTGGTTTTTATTTTATGCTGTCACTTTCAAGCGTTATTGCGACTTTAGGGTTGTTACTGAATAGTACTGCCACAGTTATTGGGGCGATGATTATTGCACCATTAATGAATCCTATTATTACCTTTTCTTACGCCTTGGTAGCGTCAAAGCGAAAATTGTTAAAACGCTCGTTTTTGACTCTTCTAAGTGGTATTGTCCTAACAATTATCGTCTCCTTTTTTACTACGAATTTTATCGGAATTAGAGTAGTTCAGTCTGAGATCATTGCCCGTACCAACCCCAATTTGGGTGATTTAGTCGTAGGGCTAGCAGCTGGGGCAACAGCTAGCTTTGCTTATACTCGGCGCAGTATCACTAATGCTTTACCAGGAGTAGCTATTGCCGTAGCTTTAGTTCCACCTTTAAGTGTAGTGGGAATTGGTTTATTCGTAGGTGATACGGTAATTCCTGCTGTAGGTATATCTTTAAGCGGAATGATTTTATGGGATGGGGCACTACTGCTATTTTTGACGAACTTGGTGGCAATTGTTGTTGCTGCCTCTTTAGTCTTTATACTTCAAGCCTATGGCAATTGGCAGCGAGCTATTTTAGGTTTATTCTTATCGCTCATATCTTTATTTTTAGTAAGCTTTCCTTTAAATTTTTCTTATCAAGAGCTAATCTTAAGGTCGCAAATACGTAGTTATATGGCAGTTGTTGCTCATCAGCAATTAAATCACTTAATTCGTCAAGGTGCTTCTGTGCGCTCGATCGAAATAGAAACAGGAGAGGATGGCGTATTAAATATAGAGGTTTTTGTTTTTGCCCCTAGAAACTCGATCGCTCAGCATGATGTCAAACTAATCCAAAAATTTCTCTCAGAAAAGATAAAAATACCAGTTAATCTAAAAATAAGAGTGATTCCCTTCGATATTCTTGAATTTGAAGTCTTAGAATCGGAGGAGCGAAAACCGCAATTAAAAATTATCGAAGATTATTGAGAAAACAAAATGCCAATTATGGCAGTAACGCGATCGCGCAGTGCCTCGCTTTCAGCGAGATCGCTAAAAAACCAAAGAGTATAGTGAACCTGTTGGTTTATTATTAATCAAAACTTGAAAACAAGAGGAGTTAAGGTGAATATTCGTTATCCTATTATCGCTTTTTTAGTCAGTCTAAACGCGATCGCTTCATTAGGAAATAGCTTATATGCTCAAGAGCCAACCATAACTGCTAAAGAATCAATAATTACGCCAGAAACTTCCTCTGCTGAATGTCTACCGAACGCTAATCTAGTATCTCAAAGGATTCAATTATTTTATTATCGTCAAGCAACGAACATAGTAAATATATTAAGAGCAATTCCCTCATTGAAATGTCTGGCGATCGCGAATTATGCTGAAGATTCAATCATACTTACTGGTCAACAAGATTTAATTGAAAAAGCCTACCAAGTTATTGCTTCGATCGATCTGCCCCTACCTGGAATTGATATGCAGATGTGGGGTATTCAAATCTCTAGCGACGATCCGGGCGATTTGGCTCAAGTAATGTCTCAAATCAGGGAAGAAATCAATCTCACACAACAGTTATTACAAGATACATTGGCTGTACTAAAACAATATGTACGCAATATACCTCAAGAAGAGAGCTTAGACATTGCCTTCGAGCTTGAATTTCAGGGTCTTATTAATAGTTTAGGGTATGAGTCATTTCTCAACCTTAATCGTCCTTTATCTCTCATAGATATTGTCTTAAGTGGTGATGCCGTATCCAGCGCAGAAGACTCTTTAAAATTTAACCAAGTTCTCTACTCACATCTGATAGAGTTTATGAACCAAGATCCACGCTATGAAAAATATCTAGCTGCGATGAAGGAAAAAGGTAGACCACCATTCGATAGGTTTTTTCGTTCTCGGGGTTTGCAACCGAAATGTGCCAAGTATCAAGATCTTAAAAAGCAGCAAAAATGTGAAACATGGAACTGGGTTGAGATAAGTCCTGGTACTACAGAAAACTATGTCAAGATAAATCGCAAGGTACTACTGGAGTTTGCTCTACAATATGGTAACTTTGTTGCTAATCCAAGCCAGTTTAGTCCTTACAAACTGCAACAAACAGCCAATGCGCTCAATGATCGCTTACAAGATACTACTAATGCCTTGAACAAAGATATAGAAGATTTTTTTGTGGGAGCAACTTTGGATAATATTCAAGAAATAGTAAGTCGTTTTGGGGATGTGGACTATGCACAGGTAGGCAGAACAACGATCGCCAGTCTTAATGGAATTGAAACAACGGTCAGATCCAATTCAGTCAGTGCTTTTGACGTTACTCCGCCCCTAAAACTCTCAGAATTGCTGGCCAACGCAGAAAACCTCAGTCAACAAATCAACTCATTTATTCCCACAGAAACTTTACCAGGAGCAACAGAAGCCACAGAATTAACTGCGGGCGGTATCCCCATATCTCGGGTGATTGGTTTACTCGCTGCTTTTGCCGAGCAGGAATCTAAATTTCGTGAGTTGAACACTGGAGTTACATTGAAATTTACCCCTAATGTATTACGCAATATGAATTCGGCCGAACTAAAAATTGATTTGACTATCGTCGATCCGACGGCTACTGGTACAGCAAGCGAGGGAGTTCCACCGTTATCTCGTATCGGTGAGCAAACGGTGACAACATCTGTTTATACTGATGCAGTTGATTTATTTGCTCTTTCCACCTTTTCTAACCAAAGTACCTTAGAAGGAGGGCGGGGTTATGTGCCTGTTATCGGTCAAGTATGGAGAGGTATATTTAGTGCTATTCCTGGATTTGGTCAACTGTTTAGTTGGAAGAAAGCACCGAAAAACGTCCTGCATGAAAGTATCTTGTTAACCAACTCTTTCATCACGCCAACATCTATGGGATTAGCTCTTCTCTATCCAATTAATGAAACTGAACGTTTCCAATTCGACACTTTCAGTGGAATAGATGGATTTTGTTATCTAGAGGAGCAAGTTGAACGCTACATAGCTAACCAATTTGGAGCTACCTATGAAAAGAATTGGCAAGATCGACGTTGTGGTGGCAGATAAACAAAAGTGCAGATTATTGGCAGTAACGCGATCGCTAAACTACTGGTCTGTCAATTTTGAAATGATGGGTTGAGACAAGCAGGGGGGGCGGAGGAAGCGGAGGAAGCGGAGGAAGCAGGGGAAGATTTATCCCTCAAATCAATCCTGACAAAGTACTACTTTGACAGAAAAAAGTTATCTTCTTAGAATTAAGCATCAAGCACAATAAAATAACAAGTTAGAACCTCAATACAATTGGAATTAAAGGTCTTAAATCCACAAATTTTTGCTGATTACCGTCATCAAAAGTTAGCTCTAACAATGGATGCTTTTGATACTCAATTTCTAAAAGCTTTTGAGCAGCAAGATCGAGCGAGGACGGAGTTATCAGGCGATCGCTGATCACTCTAATTTTTACCTGAGTTAATTTTCTCATCCCTAAGCCTGGATTCCTATACTCTTCGGCGATCGCTAAATACCTATTGAGTCTGTTGCGCTGAGCTTCATAATCAGGCACAAAATAGCAAATAGGTTCTTCTGGATGAGCTAAATTGATGGGGCAAAAACGCAGTAATGGTTTGGACATTGATATTTCATCTTTGGCGATCGCTTCAACAGGGGCAGTTACAAAATTATCATGGTTTGTGGAATAAGATAAACCAAAACCAAAGGGCGAAGCTCCCGTTGTCGCCGAATTAACCCGAGGCTGAAAATTGAATTCTTTCATGATCTCAGACTGAGTTAGATGGCTTGCTTCCTCAAACCAAACAATTTCTAGATATACATTCTCAAAAAAGATCAGGGTTGAAACTGTTCCTTGTGCGAGATTTTGTGTCGGCTCAGTACAGTTTAAACCCAACTTGGTCAAAAAGGAAATGAGCTGTCTACCTACAGCCGAAAAGGCAAAAAGATAATAGATTTGATAGCTGTCTGGAGAGGGATTTTTAGGTGAATCATGAAAAAAAGCAGAGATATTAGATTTCATATCAAATCTTATCTATAATGTTGAATGACTTATCGGCTCTCAGGTCTAAATGCCCATTGCAGGTCGCTGCTATCGATTGTCTCTGGCTGATGAGGTGACCTCCATAAAGATTCTCTCCTACTAAAACTTTAGGGATGCCTAGGGTAAATGTTCCTGAAGGCGCACTTCCTCGCAGCAGGACTGGCGAACCATACGATACCTCAATAAACTGAAAATTGCCAATCTGGATAATTGTCGTGTACCAGTCAAATAGTCCTTTTTTGAGCTGAACAAACTCTTCATCCCAGCCCTTAGAAATCTCAGCCAACTCATCAACATCATTGGTTTTAAGATGAGTAATTATAGGAACATCTTTTGTGGAGCTATCATCTGGCATCTTTTGTTAACGATTTCAAAGAAGTTACAAAGAACTTGTCAACACCAAATTTTATCATTATTCATAATCCAAATATTTCTTGCTAGTGTAATAACGATAGTAGGAAAAATAACAATCAATAAATGCGATCGCTCTATTCTTGTTAATTATTACAATAGATGCAGAAGCTATATAATTTAGATTTTCAATTGATTTTTATAACAGGTCTAAAGCATAGGATATGGCACTACAAATAGTAGATATCGTTAAGGATAATCCGCAGCTTTTAGCATTTATCTTAATCGCTCTGGCTTTTTGGGTAGGCAAAATTAAGCTAGGCTCAGTCGTACTGGGTGCTCAGGCTGGAATACTGGTGATGGGAACGGTTTTTGGTTACTTTGGCTTCGAGTTACCGCCCCTGCTAGGTGCTTTCAGTTTCTTAGTCTTTCTATTTGCTGTAGCTTATGAAGCTGGACCAGGATTTTTTACAGTAGCATTACCCCAGTTAGGTAAATTTATTACCTTAACTGTGGTGATTGTAGTAGCTGGTTTAGCTCTAGCTGTGGGTTTCAGCCGGATTTTTGACTTCAACCTGGGAGTTGGTACTGGTTTATTTACTGGAGCAGGAGTTAACCCTCCAGGACTCGGTGCAGCAATAGACATAGTAAATACTGGTAAAATTCCGATGCCAGAGGGTCTGTCTGGGGAGGAGATAGTTCAGTTTATTAATGTGACCTACGCTATAACCTATCTGGTGAGTTATCTAATTGCGATGCAATTACTGCGACAAGTACCCAGACTTCTCAAGTTCGCTCTTGACCAAACTGCTAAACAGGCTGAGTCTGGGATGAAACTCTCAGATGGTAACGAAGAAGGTCTTTGGGCCCAAAGTCTTCGTGCCTACCGCCTAGTCAGTGAGGAAGCTGCGGGCAAGTCCGTGGAAGAACTCCACAATATCACTCATTGCCAAATTGACAAGATTAAACGTGGTGGGATGCTGATTGATTTCGAGCCAGAAACTACTCTAGAGAAAGATGACCTGCTATCTGTGGGTGGTCACAGACTGGCTCAGGCTCACTTCAGGGAGATGATTGGACCAGAAATAGTCGATCGGGATTTGCTAGGAGAGGAAGTGCTGACTCGGGAGGTAATTGTGACCAATCCTGACATCTTTGGTAAGTCGCTTCGGGAATTGGAACGTTATGCCTATGGTTGTCAGCTAGGGCAATACACCCGCTCTGGTATAGTGTTGAAGATCGACCCCGAACTAAGGGTTATGCAGGGGGACCTGTTGAAAATAACTGGAACTAAGGCACATCTAGACCAAATTATCGATCAGATTGGTTATGCGGAACGGGATATTAATGCTACCGACTTGCTTACCTTTGCCCTGGGGATTTCCGCTGGCTTTATTCTTGGTCTAATCAGTATTCAGATCGGTGATATAACTATTGGTCTCGGTACTTCTAGTGGTGTGTTGCTGGTGGGTCTGGGCATAGGCTATCTGCGTTCTATCAAGCATAGTTTTGGGCTAGTACCTCCTGCTGCCATTTGGGTGTTCAAGCAGTTAGGCATACTCCTTTTCTTAGCAGATGTGGGGATTAAGGGAGGGCCGAGTGTGGTGGAAGCACTGACCAGTTTTGGTCCAGTCCTAATTCTGACAGCGATCGCCATTGGCACTTTGCCCCTAGCCATAGGTTATGTAATAGGCGATCGCTTTTTGAAAATGAATCAAGCACTGTTACTTGGGGCTGTGGCTGGATGTGGTAGTAATACCCCTGCCATGCTAATGTTAGTACAGGATGCTAAAAGCTCCATTCCAGGAATTGGTTACGCTGGAACTTATGCTATTACCTATATTGTCAAAGTCATTGCTGCTACATTAATCGTCTATATTCTGTAATAGTCTCTGGAGCAACTATAAGCAGCCATAAACTTAGCCATAGTTGTCTATAGTTATCCGTTTTGAGCAACTTTTAGATTTCTAATTAATTCTCTAATAACATTATTAAGGCTTTGTTCTTTTTGTTGGCAGTAAACTTTGAGTTTTTGATGCTCCTCGTCAGATATTCTGATGGTTATTTTTTTCATGCCGTTATTATGCCGTTATTCTGGTAGAATTATAACAGTCAAGAGCGATAGGTCAATGTACGCAATCAAAGTTGAATTGCAACTAAATAATCGAGAAAAAACCTTGATGAACCAACATATCGGTTTGAGCAGGTTTGTGTACAACTATGCCTTGTCTATTTATCATCAAATCGACCATCAACAATACAAAGGAGGAACATCTAAAAAACTAGATTTAATCAAGAAAGTCTTCACTAATGTCACCAAGAAAAATCCTGAATTCGCTTGGACGAAACCGATGTCTAGCCGAGTTTATCAAAATGCTTTTCGTAACCTAAAGAATGCTTATTCTCGTTATTGGAAGGGATTAGGTAAACGTCCAAGACACAAGAAGAAAAGACATCCAGGTAGTTTTACGGTTGATTCTTCTAATGGTGTCATCCTTCAAGAGGGGGGAAAGCAAGTTAAGCTTCCTACTCTAGGGACTTTTCGCACCAAAGAAGCTATCCCTAAATGTGTAGCTCAAACTTATACGGTATCGAAGCGAGGTGACAAGTATTTTGTAGCCTTTGCCATTAATGCCGAGTTAATTCCCCCCATCCAGCATGAGGTTTTTGACCCCGTGGGACTGGATGTTAATTTAACCAATGGCAAATACTGTGTTTTAAGCGATGGAACTGAAATAATCTACCCTAAGCCGTTAAAGGCAGCGATAACCAAGCTCCGTAGATTGCAGTTCCATAATCGCCATAAGCAATTAGGAGATAGAAGAAAAGGCATACCTGCATCCAACAATGCTCGAAAATACTACCGAAAGTTGTCTAAGCTCCAGAAAAAAGTAGCTGACAGAAGAAATGATTTTCTCCAAAAGTTGACTACCAACTTGGCCAGAAAATATCGGTGGCTAAAACTGGAAACACTCAATCTAAAAGGTATGATGGCTAATCATAAGTTAGCTTTTCATATTGCTGATGCTAGCTTCTATAAATTTAAGTCTTTGCTAGAAAACAAAGCTATAACTCATGGTGGCATAGTAGAATCCGTGGATATGTGGTATCCAAGTAGCAAGCTTTGTAGCCATTGCCATCAGAAGAAAACTGACTTGAAACTGAAAGATAGAATTTTCGATTGTTCTTCTGGGTGCAAGCCAATTTGTCGTGATTTAAACAGTAGTCTCAATTTGGCTAATGCACCATTCGATAAGATAGTGGGTAGGGTTGGTTCGACCCGAAGTTACGCCTGTGGACAAGTAGTTGCCGACAACCTTGGCTGAAGCAGGAATTAAACACCAAAATGAATAACTTTGGATAAGTTTTAATGAACAGCTAGCTTGAAAATAGATTTTCTTCTTCTTTATATACGCATAATCAAGCTTCCCGCAATCGTTAATAACACGTTAGCAAAGGCATAGGCCCCAGTGTAACCCAAGGCGGGTATAGAACTTTTGGCTTCTGAAGTAACAATCTTTAATGAAGCACCACTGGTCATGGAGCCAGTAATTCCTCCCATCAATAACACTGGAGAAATCTTTAAGATATAACGCCCGAAAAGATAAGCAATAATTACTGGCAAGCAGGTTACTAAAACCCCTGAAATCAAGAGCGTCGGACCGACAGATTGTAAGGTGGGCAAGAAAGTCTGACCAGCTTTTAACCCTACCCCAGCCATAAAAATAAGCAACCCCAATTCTGTAAACAACCAAATTACTCCCGCAGGAACTCGTCCAAAAGTGGGACGAATTGAGCGCAGATAGCCGACAATTAAGCCAGCACCCAACAAGCCTCCTGCCGAGCCTAACCCTAGAGACAGTCCTCCTACTTTAATGGCCAAAGTTCCTAACAATCCACCCACAGCAATTCCCAGACCCATAGTAATCAAATCCGTTTCATCGATCTGTCGTTCTAAATAGCCCAATCGCTCCGCCAGTCTTTCTAAATTAGCATGGGGACCAGTTAGCCAGAGAACATCGCCGTTGAGTAGCTTAACATTGGTTTTCAAGGGAATATTGACCCCTAATCGTTTAATTTTGGCGAGGACACAGCCATAATTCTCACTGATAGCTAATTTTTTCAGTCTCAGTCCTTTGGGTTTCAATTTGTGAACTACAATTTGGGCACTTTCGCTAGGAAGATCCAATAAGTCCTCATCAGCTATTTCTGCTCCAAGAGCATCCCAAGCTCCTACTAATTGGTCTAGATAACCAACCAAAGTTACGCGATCGCCTAGTTGTAGAGTAGTATCAGGAGTTGCAGGTATAAAATCCTTGGCCCGTTTAATTTTGACCACTGTAACTTCCCCAGGAACTAGTTCATAGAGTTTAGACAATCGACGCTCTGTTAAATCTGGTTTGGTAACGTGGTAAGCCCTGGTGAGAATAGTACGACTAGCTTTCTGATTCTCGACTTCATCGCTGTTAATACTTTGACGTTCTAACTCCGCTGCTTCCTGAGCCAGATTAACTCGTAATAATTGTGGGAGAAAGCGAATAATCAAGATTAACCCTACCAAACCAAAGATATAGGTAATGGCATAACCTGTATTGATATTGGCGATCACTTCATCAGCGGTCAAACCTTCTGGAATCGGAATCTGACCAGCTTGAACGGCTGCTTGGGCTGCTGCTAAGGTAGGAGTGCTAGTCATCCCTCCAGCTAATAGTCCCGCAGGAATCCCTGGTGCAAAACCGAAAACTTTGGACATTCCTAAAGCAACAGCAAATCCTGTCCCGGCAACCACCAGAGCCAATACTAGGTATTTTAATCCTTGGGTGAATAAGACTTGAAAAAATTTTGGACCTGCTTGATAACCAACTGAGGCGATAAAAAGAGTAAATCCTAATGATTGAATCACGGGAGAGATTTCATAGTCAAACTGACCCAAAATCAATCCTACTAGCAACACCCCAGCTACAGAGCCAACATCGAAGCTGCCGATTTTGATTTGCCCTACCAAATAGCCCAAGCCAATAACTAGGAACAAGAGGCTAATTTGGTCTGTTTGGAGAAAATTATTCAGATATGCAGTCATTTTTGGCTTATTTGCAAACAAATATTAAAAGGTTGTTAAATTAGAAAAGGTTGAATGGAGATGAAAAAACATCAAGAATATAGTGGCTGCTCCCAAAGTTGCCTTCTGAGAAACGAAAATCAGATCCTATTCAATTGTGCGACCCAATCAAATTTTCCTACATCTTAAGCTTTATTTCTCTAACCTATGGCAGAAACTTACCGCCAAAATAGACCCAGAAGTAAAGTTAATTTGATTTATCTTTTGAGAGTTTCAGAGGGCAGTTCGCCAAAGATCTGGCAGTAATCTCGGGCAAATCTACCGAGGTGAAAGAATCGCCATTGAGTCGCCACTTCGGTGACGGAGGTGGTTAAGGACTCGGCAGCTAGAAGTGTTCTGCGGGCTGCTTCTAGTCGTTTCTGTTTTAAATAGGCCATGGGGCTAATTGCGTAATGCTGCTTAAAACCTTTGAGCAGAGTAGTAAAGTGGACTCCAGCAGCAGCAGTAATGTCAGCCAGAGAGACTGGATGGTCAAGATTAGCTTCAATATAGTCCCTTGCTTGTCTAACATAAGCTGGCAGACAAGCCTCTTCTAATTGCGTTTCTAGGGGCAAGTAGTTGTTGTCGGATAGAGCCAAGAGCATTGAGAAAATAGTATTTTGGATTTCTGTGGCGACTAATGGGGAGTTAAATAAGCTTCCTCCTCGCACTAACTCCTGAGAGATAAATTCTAGATAGCGTCGGAAACTAGCAGCTTCGGGAGTTGTCCCTAATAGTTGGGGATGCAAGGTGAATGCTCGCTCTTGTTGTCCGTTGACGAGTTTTTGGGCATAAGCATTGATCATTTGCCGATCGATTCCTATTGTGGTATGGCTAGTATTCTCCTGAAATCTATAATGAATAGGCTCATCGGTGGCTATTAGATAAGTAGAATTGTGGTCGAAGGAAATATCTTTTCCTCGATATCCAAGCTGTAGTTGACCGCTTAACGGGAGTTCTAGAAAAAGCCATTTTTCTTCGGGAATCGGTATAACTGAGATTCCATGTGGGAACTTGCCACGAGTAATAATTAGTTGCCCAACTGCATAAGCCTTATACTCAGCTAGAAATTCTTTTCCCATCGGCTCGACTTGCTCGAGGGTAGTGAATTTTTGGGAAATAATGCTTTGTAATTCTTCTAGATTGGTCGTTTGAAAATTTAAGAGCTCAACAGTGCCTTTGCTACTCATCATCACTAAAATTGGCCTTCATAAAAATTTACTAGCTCAGACTTAAAAACTGGATAACAACATTATTTTAGGATATTGCCGAATTCCATGGAGTTGTATTATTTATCTTGAGTTAGTTTTTGATCTTGACTTTGATTAAGAGAGTGTTTGTAAACTAAGTATAAAGCCAACTGAATTACCTAGTAATACTAAATCCTGTTTAGATACAACACTTTAAATTTGTGAGGAGTCAGGAGTCAGGAGTCAGGAGTCAGAAAGGTTTAAGCTGATTTTACGTTTTAAACTAAAAGTATACTTTGGTAAGCGGATTTAGTATAAGGATTCTGAAATGTTGCCAACATAGATACTCAGGAAATCTGCCTTACTACTGAAATCCCTTGTGTAAAACTGTTGCAGAACTTGTAACAATCATTTACAAACATTCTCTAAACCTAAAATTCGCTCATAAACGGTTTGGCGAAATAGCCAAACTGCACTGCTATTTGGCTGAAGGAGCTAAGTTGAATTATGAGTTACGATTTCGATTTATTTGTAATCGGTGCTGGTTCTGGGGGAATTGCCTGTGCTAGGAGAGCAGCAGAATACGGAGCCAAAGTAGGAATAACAGAAAGCGATCGCCTCGGCGGTACTTGCGTTAATCGCGGTTGTATCCCGAAAAAATTGATGGTCTATTCTTCTCGTTTTCCAGCACACTTTGAGGAAGCCCAAGGATATGGCTGGAGTCCTGTACAAAGCACCCTCGATTGGTCAAAATTGATTGTCGCCGTAGACAAGGAATTAGAGCGACTGAATAGAGTTTATCAGGGAATGCTCGCTCGCTCTGGCGTAGAAATAATAAAAGGGTATGCCAGATTTGTCGATTCCCATACAGTGGAAATAGGCGATCGCAAAGTCAGTGCGGATAAAATTTTGATAGCGGTTGGCGGTCGCCCAGTCAAGCCTCAGAATATCCCAGGGATAGAACACGCGATCGTCTCTGACAACATGTTTCATCTCCAGGAACAACCGCAGCGTTTAGTGATTCTCGGTGGCGGTTATATCGGGGTGGAATTCGCCTTTATCATGCACGGTTTGGGATCGGAGGTTACTCAGATTATCCGCGCCGATCACACCCTTAGCGGTCAAGAAGAAAGAACCCTAATGAAACTAGTAGTCGATCAGGATAGCGATCGAGTGCTGGGGGCGCACATGCTAGGCGAACACGCTGCCGAGATAATCCAAGGCGTAGCGATCGCCATCAAGACGGGAGGAAAAAAATCTGACTTCGACGCAACTGTAGGCATTCATCCTACCGCAGCTGAAGAGTTTGTAACCATGCGTTAGGAGGATGGTAGAGGAAGCAGGGGAAGCTCTATTAATAAGCAATAAATTCACTAACAAGACTATACACTAAATCTCAAGTAGGACAGGAGAAATCATGGGAAAAATCTCAATTTTTTGGAAAGAAGGTTGCCCTCATTGTCAAAAAGCCAAGGAATATCTAGCAGCTCGAAATATTTCCTATCAGAGCTATAACATTACCGAAGATGAGCATTTGAGAATGTTAAGCATTTATTTGAGTGGAAGCCAAACCGTACCACAAATTTTCTTTAATAGTGAACATATTGGTGGTGCCAGCGATATGTTGAGTATTGCCGAACCGATTCTGGACGAAAAAATTCAAGCAACCCTGGCTGCTCCCGAGCCAGATTTCCCGCCCCAAGTCTCAAATGCCGAACTAGCTAATGCAGAGCTACCTTTAGGAAAAATTTTAGACCGATATGTTCCAGACTTGGCAACTAACCCAGAAATTAACCAAATTAAACCTTACTACGAAGCTATGTTTGGTTTTGTGCCTAATATGTATGACTATATGGCAATTGTGCCTAAATATATTACTAACTGGTTAGCCACATTTCTGAATTTATTTGAACCAACCTCCGATACTTTGGGGAGTTTTCGTATGGTAGTTGTCTTTACTACCAGTGTCGCTGCTGCTTGCACCTATTGTACGGCTCATGCCACAGGCGGTGCTCTTGACAGTGGAACTACACCCACTAAACTACGGCAGATTTTTGAATTTTACCAACATCCCCAAGGAAAAGATGATTCAGTATTACCTTTTAATGAGACAGAAAGGGTCATGATTCGCCTAGCCAGGGCAGCAGCTTTAAATCAAGTCTCAGCAGAAGACCTTAACCGACTTCGTGAACTCGAACCAACCAAAGCAAAACAACTCAATGAAAGTGTCGGAACAATAACTGCTTCCTTTGGTTTCTTTAACCGTTTTAACGATTTGATGGGAGTTGAGCTAGAAGCACCAGCTCTAGAAGCTGCTCAACATAGTTTAGGCTCCCAGTGGGATGTAGGCAAACATGACAGTCAAGATCGCAGTGAAACTACTAGCGACCAGGAAGAACATGGAGGAGACGAACAAAATGTGATCCAAAAAGAAAAAGACTTTATTGCTCAAATACAATCCCAACTAAAAGCTGTTATCGGTAACGATCTCAGAGCCTATTTACAAGAAAATCTGGGCATAGTTCCTAACTGGATTTTGGCTTTTCCTGAAGCTGCTCAAATGGCTGTTAGCAACCTTTATGTATCTGTTGTTCAGCAAGGGCAAGTTTCTGCTGAATTGAAACATTTAATGCTTTATGTTTTGACAGATATTACTGGACATCAATATCTCAACTCCCTCGAAGGATTTCTAGCGACTAAGGCAGCAATTAAGCAAGGAATATCTCCAGAGTTAGCCAAAAAGCGTTTAGAACAAAGCTTGGATGCAGCTAAAGTCAAAGGAGGAGCCTACAAAGATTTTTCGGAACGAGAATGTGCAGCACTGTGGTTAGCCACAACTGCCTCGGTTTATCCTCCATTTACCCCTTCACCTCTAGTATTAAGCTTGAAAAATTACTACACTCCTGAGCAAATCGTCGAGTTAACCATGTGTTTGGCAGTTGGCGGATTAGCTCAACGTTGGACTGCGATCATGAGCATAGAATCAGAAGTTTTGCTGCCAGCCAATTCCAAAGGGTGATTGAAGAGAATGGCATCAAGATATTACCAGCTATTTACTTTTCTCAATTATTTACTCAACCAAGAACTGGAAGCTGAACACAAACTTAAAGCAACGATCAAGCAGACAAACAAAAAACTAGAATCTTGTTTTATAGTTATCTCGTCAAAGTTTCTGAGGGCAGTTCCCCAAAAAGCTGGCGGTAATCGCGGGCAAATCTACCCAGATGAAATAATCCCCATTGAGTTGCTACTTCAGTAACAGAGGTGGTTAAGGGATCAGCAGCTAGAAGGGTTCTGTGGGCTGCTTCTAGTCGTTTCTGTTTCAAATAGGCGATTGGGCTAATTTCATAATGCTGCTTAAACCCTTTGAGCAGAGTAGTAACATGAACTCCAGCAGCAGCAGTAATATCAGCCAGAGAAAGGGGAAGTTCCAGATAAGACTCAATATAGTCCCTTGCTAGCCTAACGTAAGCTGGCAAACAAGACTCCTCTAATTGGTTTTCTAGGGGCAAGTAGTTGTTGTCGGATAGAGAGAGGAGCATTGAGAAAATCGTATTTTGGATTTCTGTGGCAATTAAGGGGGAGTTAAATAAGCTTCCTCCCCGCAATAACTCCTGAGAGATAAATTCTAGATAGCGTCGGAAACTAGTAGCTTCGGGAGTTCTCCCTAAAACTTGGGGGTGAAATGTAAATTTTTGCTCTTGTTGTCGGTTGACAAGTTTTTGAGCATAAGCAGTGAGCATTTGCTTATCGATTCCTATTGTTATGTGCCTAGTATTTTCCTGAAATCTATAATGAATAGGCTGATCGCTGGTTATTAAATAAGTAGAATTGTAGTCAAATAAAAGATCTCGCCCTCGGTAGCGAAGCTGTAACTGACCGCTTAAAGGGATTTCTAGAAAAAGCCATTTTTCTTCTGGAATCGGGATAACTGAGATTCCATAGGGAAACTTGTCACGAGTAAAAACTAGTTGCCCAACTGCGTAACCCCTATAATCAGCATAAAATTCTTTTCCCACTGGCTCGACTTGCTTAATGGTAGTGAATTCTTGGGAAATGATGCTTTGTAATTCTTCTGGATTGCTCGTTTTAAAGTTTAAGAATTCAAACGTTCTTTTAACATTCTTCATCACTAAAGATAAGCTTAATCAAAAGTTGATGTTATTGAGCTGTAAAACTGGTTAATATCGTTTCTACTTAAGATTGCTACAGATGATTGACACCCAGACGAGGCAGATTAATTAATAGGCAGCAATATTTAATGTAATTTGATATGAAAACCTTATTTTCGGATATGGTAACGCTCAAAATTAATCTTACTCTAATTTCTAAGCTCAAATTTACCAAATATTACTGATTACTTAAGTAGGTAAGATCAAAAAACTCTAGCTAGTTCACTTTTTTAAGTGACATAAAAAAACAAGCTATTTTCTTTGGAAGAGTTACTCTTACTAGAAAAATAGCTTGTTTAATCAAAAAGATTTAAAATTACGCCACAGTATTATTTAGAAGCAATTATTTCAATTTCATTGACCATTATCATTCTATTCATTGGGATATCACTATAGGCTTCATCTTTAAAGTTCTCTGAATCAGGCATAACGTGATTCTTAATTATTCCTGATATTTCTATTGTTTCATTAGGGTCATAAGGTGCATTTTCATTTTCCAAATGAACTAGAATTTTACTATTCCCATCAGTAAAGATATGACAGTCTTCTATTTTACCGATAATTTGACCTTCTACAGTTATTGTTTCTCCTTCAGGAGCTTGTTGTAAAATCGCAGCTAAGTTAGAAGATACCTCTTGATTTTCAGGTAATACAGCTTGATTTTCAGGCATTACCTCTTGATTTTCAGATACTAGCTCTTGATTCTCAAGCATTACCTCTTGATTTTCAGATACTAGCTCTTGATTCTCAGGCATTACCTCTTCATTTTCAGATAGTACTTCTTGAGTGGGCAAAGATGTTTCTTCCTGAACAACTTCTGATGAACAGCCTACAGAAGTAAAAGTAAACAAAGTAAGAACAATACCAATTTTTTGAATATTTTTCATTATTAACATTATTTTAGTATTAATTTAAACTAAACCTATCCAAAGTAAGCTTGTGTACGATTTGAATAGTAATGTAAAAATGATAAAAAATAGATAATGCTGAAGATATATTTTTAGAGTAACTAATAAAAATATAATAAAGTTATAGCTATTAAATTCAAGACTATTAATTATTGGTTAAAAATACCTGGTTTAAATCTTACTTTTGCCGTTAAGTGTTTCGGGGTCACTGCTCACCGCAATAACAAAGTCTTATTGAAAAGCACCCTTGGTGACATCAA
>JBFRWK010000017.1:0-39031 GCA_051439545.1 Xenococcaceae cyanobacterium
GGTACACAGTGCCTCGATTCAAGAGAGAAGAGGATTTAAATTGCTCTCGTTCAAGATTCGTCACCTCTTCCCAAACTTGAAAGTAATTTGGGTCGATGGGGGTTATGATGGTCAGCCTTTACAACTCTGGATCAAACGTTGGTTTAATTGGATAGTGGAAACCATCAAACGTAATCAAGATACCAAAGGTTTTGAGGTGTTACCGAAACGATGGGTGGTGGAGCGCACTTTTGGTTGGTTTGGAAGGTATCGTCGTTTAAGCAAAGATTATGAATATTTACCAACCACCAGTGAAACTATGCTTTATATCGCCATGATAAATCTTATGTTAAGACGTTTAACTTGGAGTTCTTCGAGTCAAATATCCACTTAGTTTTGAATTTTCAAACACGCTCTCTAAAACGTAGAAGGGCAAAAGGCTATGATCTATTTCGACAACTTCTAATGGTCTAGTTGGATTAGCACCTCGACCGACGTTCACAGGTTGGTGTATCAAATCTGCCGTTCTTTTTCCTAACCTGGCTCTATCTCTTTCATGAGAAGGAATTTTTTTGATAATTGTTCCAATAGTGACATAAGAAGGTATTTTTAGCTCTGGCAAGTTCAAACTCTGTCTATATCGATTTTCTTCTACGATCGAGACAATTACCCTATCGTAAGTATCTTTAACAGAACCTTGATTTCGACTGAGATATACTTCTTCTATCGCTTGTTGAATAATGCTATGAACTTCTGGAGCTAATCGTGATTTACGATTTCCTTTTTTGCTTACGTTCGAGACTAACGAATGAATATCTCCCTCGGACTGTTTGTATTTTTTGAGCCACCGATAGACAGAAATAAACGAGGGCTTTGGCTTATCTTTAACCTCTTGTACTAAGTTATCTGCTACTTGTATCTTGCAGTATACTTCTCTTATTATTGGTTCTACATTTCTTTGAGTAAACTGTTGTATACCCTCATCTAAAATAGCCGTTACATATTTTTCTCTCCATATCGCATCATTTTTTTTCTTGTTGTTTAAGTCTGGAAACGCAATATGACTTTGATGTGCAGCATTGATAAATGAAAGTTCTCCTTTAAATAAAAAGTTTGTAATTATGTCTTCGGATAAATTACTTTGTCTGCCTGTTACTACATCAACAATTTTCCATTCTCCAGGCGATACACATTCAATTATTTTGTATTCTCGACTATGTAATTCAAATCTTACGCCTTCCTTTAGTGTTATTCTACGCATTGAATAGTACCTTCCAACTAGGTTTACTTGAAACCGCCGTAATCTGACTATCGGGGTTAATAGATTCCTTGAGGTTTATTTCGACAAAAGAGTAAAATAGCAATTTGAACAGCACGTTTTTACTAATATTCTGACAGTCTAGTAGTTCGTAAATCTCTGATAAGGAAGCTGGTACTGTAGACTTTAAAATTGACAAGCAGTTTTCGTACTCATCAATACTGAAGTCTTCTCTTGCGTATCGATATAGCAGCTTAATGTTAGAAATGGTGGGTTCTTGTTTTACTTGTAATTCTGTTAGAATAGTATATTCCCATTCAGCATCTCTACAAACGTCGTACAAAAGCGGATGGAGTTGCCTATATTTTTTACTTTTAATCGTTTTCTGAAATTTTAGATCGACAACCTGTTTCTTTTGATGGCGAATAACCTGAAAATCGGGATAGTAAAGTTCCTCTTTGCCTTTGTTGTAATATTTCAGTGGCTTTGTTGACGTGGTATACGACACCACGTCAGGATCGAACTCTAACCAATACATAAAGTATCTTTGAAGAACAGATTCATACCAAACGCTAGTCTTCATTTTGCAACTGATAAAATGACCAGCAGTCCGTTTGTATTGGCGAGGTGTCCTAAAGGATACCGCTTCGCATATGCTTGATTTTTTTGAAACAGCCATAAAATAAGGGCATCTCTTATAATTAGGAGGAGTTCATTTAAACTCCTTGAGATACCCTATATAGTACATGAAATTTCAGCTTATGGTTTAATTATTTTCACCTTATGCTTTAAAATTTCACTTTATGCTTTAAAATTTCAAGTTATGGTTTAACCGACACACACTAAATATCTAAATCCATTAGATTCAGTTTGGGTGCATTGGTTTCAATAAACTCCCTTCTGGGTGCTACTCTATCTCCCATCAAGACAGTAAATATTCTGTCTGCTTCTGCTGCATCTTCTATTTCTACTCGCTTCATCATCCGAGTTTCAGGATTCATAGTAGTATCCCACAACTGTTGGGGCATCATTTCCCCTAAACCTTTAAATCGCTGGATAGTATAGTTAGCATTAGCAGGAAATTCAGCTATTTTTTGTTGTAAGTCGCGATCGCTGTAACAATAGTAATGGTTACGTCCTCTCTCTAATTTATATAAAGGAGGACAGGCGATATACACATAACCTTGGTCTACAATGTCTCTTTGATAGCGATAGAAGAAGGTAAGTAGTAGAGTACGGATGTGCGCCCCATCAACGTCAGCGTCGGTCATAATTACTATGCGATGGTAACGTAACTGAGAAGCATCAAATTCTTCCCCTTTAATACCCAATCCTAAAGCAGTAATCATAGATTGGATTTCATTGTTTTTATAAATCTTGGCATCGTCAGTCTTTTCGATATTGAGAATTTTACCTCTAAGGGGCAAAATCGCTTGAAATTGTCTGTCTCGTCCTTGTTTTGCCGAACCACCAGCAGAATCTCCTTCTACCAGAAATATTTCTGACTCTGCGGGGTCGCGGGAACTACAATCTGCTAACTTACCAGGTAGAGTGGTAGATTCTAGTACTGATTTACGACGGACTAATTCCCTGGCGCGTCTGGCTGCTTCTGCTGCTTTAAAAGCTTGAATGGCTTTGTCGATAATCGCATCGCCAACATTGAGATTAAATTCTAAATAGTCATTTAATACTTCCCCAACTAGAGAATCTACAATCCCTCTAACTTCTGTATTACCTAGTTTAGTTTTGGTTTGTCCTTCAAATTCAGGTTCGGGTACTTTAACCGATATTACCCCTGTCAAACCTTCTCTGATGTTTTCCCCACCCAGGTTTTTATCTGCATCTTTTAGTTTATTCCGCTTACGAGCATAATTATTCATGGTACGAGTGAGGACTGTTTTTAGTCCTTCTAAGTGTGTACCACCATCGATAGTGCGGATATTATTAGCAAAACCCAGTAAGTTATCGCTAAAAGCATCGATACACCATTGCAAAGCAACTTCTACTGTTACACCATTTTTCTCGCCTGAAACGTAGAGAATATCTTCATGTAATGGTTGCTTTTCCCTAGTCATATAGGCGACATATTCTTTAATCCCACCTTCATAAATATATACTTCTTGACGGGGTTCTTCCAAACGATTGTCGGTAAAAGTAATTTTAACTCCTGCATTGAGATAGGCTAATTCTTTTAATCTTCCTGCTAAGATATTGTATTCAAATTCGATCGTATCGGTGAAAATTGTCCTATCAGGAAAGAAATTTACCGATGTACCTGTCTGTTTGGGAGTGGCTTTGTTGGCTTCAACTTGTAATTCCCCTTGGGGTTTTCCTTTTTCGTAGCGTTGGAGATAAACTTTTTGATCCCTCCATACTGTTACTTCAACCCATTCAGATAAGGCATTAACTACCGACACCCCTACACCATGTAAACCGCCAGAAACTTTATAACTACCACCACCGAATTTACCACCAGCATGGAGGACAGTCATGACAGTTTCCAATGCAGACTTGCCTGTTTTGGGGTGAATACCAGTAGGAATACCCCTTCCATCGTCTGTTACTTCGATCGAACCATCAGTATTTATATCTATTTCTATATGAGTGCAATAACCAGCAAGTGCTTCGTCGATCGAATTATCTACGACCTCATATACTAAATGATGTAGTCCTCTTGGTCCAGTCGAACCAATATACATCCCTGGACGCTTGCGTACTGCTTCTAATCCTTCAAGAACTTGAATTTGATCTGCACCGTAGCTACTGGTCATGTAAATCTCCGAATAATCGCTTAAGAGCTTGGTAAAATCTTTTTTAGGATAAAAGACTCAAAAATTTTAACACATAAGGTAAGGTGACTGTTTAAAAGTACTCTGAAGGTAATTTTATTGACAAATGCAACCCTTTTTTAATGAATAGTAAATAGTCAATAGTTTGCTACCTAATACCATTGTACTATGAGCGGGGTTATTGGAGTGAGTGCGATCGCGAATACATATAGTATTAAAATAGGTGAACTATTATTTGCTATTCAATGATGACTGTAACCACTACTAACGAAACAACTAATACCATAGTGTTACAGATGTCTCCTGTAATTTCGATGGATGAAGATAGCTTATTTGATTTTTGTCAGCTTAACTCCCATCTTCGCATCGAACGGACAGCTACAGGAGAACTAATTATTATGTCACCAGCAGGTTCAGAAACAGGAAACCGTAATTTTAAACTAATTCAACAGTTAGCCAATTGGACAGATCGAGATGGTACGGGAATCGGTTTTGATTCTTCTGCTGGATTTATTCTACCTAATGGTGCGACTAGAAGTCCCGACGCGAGTTGGATAAAACTTAGCAAATGGAATGCTTTATCTGATGAGCAAAAAGCGAAATTTGCGCCTGTTTGTCCTGATTTTGTTGTAGAAATTCGTTCTCCTAGCGATAGTTTAAAAATGTTACAGGATAAGATGCAAGAATATATAGATAATGGTGCATCTCTTGGGTGGTTAATCGATCGCCAAAATCGCCAAGTTTATATTTATAGTCCTGACCAAGATGTAAAATGTTTAGATAATCCCGAGACTATTAATGGTGGTTCTTTATTAGTGGGGTTTGATTTGGACTTAACCAAAATTTGGTAGGCAAATTAATATTAGATCGATTTCTCGGTAAACTAAATAATTATCCTGAAGGTCATACACTTTATTTTATGCGTCAGCAACTAATTTAGAAAAAAAATTAAATTGACTATAATAGTTAATCAAATCTAGGAATAACTAGAAATATTACCTTAAACTTAAATATGAGCCAAGAGTTAGCGATCGCCACTTATGGACTCACCAAAAGATTTGAGAAACATATCGCTGTCAATGATATCGATCTGCAAGTCAAAAGCGGAGAAGTCTATGGTTTAATCGGGCCTAATGGAGCGGGAAAAACTACTCTAATTCGGATGTTGGCAGCAGCAGAAGAACCAACTAAAGGAGAAATTTACATCAATGGCGATCGCTTACTCAGAGATGACAGTAATCCCCATCTCAAACAGCGTTTGGGCTATCTGCCCGATGATTTTCCTCTCTATGACGATCTTACTGTCTGGGATTATCTAGACTATTTTGCCCGACTCTATCACCTCAAACAACCTCATCGTCAACGACGCATCTACGAAGTTTTAGAATTAGTCCAATTGGGCAACAAACGCAAAAGCCTCATTTCCACTCTCTCCAGAGGCATGAAACAACGCCTTAGTTTAGCAAGAACAATTATTCACGAACCAATTTTACTACTATTAGATGAACCCGTATCGGGTTTAGACCCCATTGCCAGAATGCAGTTTCGGCAAATTATTAAAATTTTACAAGAAGCAGGGATGACTATTGTTATATCTTCTCATGTATTAAGCGATTTAGCCGAACTCTGTACTTCTGTGGGCATAATGGAGTTAGGATTTTTACTCGAAAGTACTTCTTTAGCAGAACTATATCAACGACTTGCTCGTCAACAAATTGTAATGACAACATTGGGTAAGTTAGACTCGTTACAAAAGGAGCTTAGTAAAAATTCTTGGGTTAAAGAGTGGGAAATAATCCCAGAAAAAAACAGTATAAAAGTTAATTTTTCAGGAGGAGAAACAGAAATTGCCCAACTTTTGCGATCGCTTATTCAAGCAGAAATACCTTTAACAGAGTTTTATTCTATTCAGGAAGATTTAGAAGCTATTTTTCTTAAGTTAGGTCATAAACAGGCTTCTTGAATAAAACTCGGTAATAAATAACAACTAAACTCGTGTCACTTGGAAAAATTATGTTTGATAATTTATTAGATTGGAATCCGCAGTTTTTTCGGGAAATAAAAGGAAGAGTAAAACCCAAAAATATAATATCAGCCTCTGTAGTTTCCATTATTACCCAACTTCTAATTGTTTTAGCTTATTTGGGTGACTTACCAGATAATAATTCATTAATCACACAATACAGTCATTATTGTCTTGGGATTATCTACGATCGACATGGAGTAACTAGAGGAGTTTGCGATACTAATTCGGCAGGGGAATGGATAATTAATTGGCAACTTTTTTGGTTGGATATTTTTCTTTGTTTGAGCATCATTAGTATCTTTTCTTTATTGGTTGCTGGTAGTTATATGCTAATTGCCGATCTAACCAAAGAAGAACGTAAAGGAACATTAAATTTTATTCGCTTAACTCCCCAGTCTGCCACGGATGTTTTATTCGGAAAAATATTAGGCGTACCCATAATTCTCTATTGGGTTATTTTGTTAACATTACCTCTGAATTTTATTGCAGGATTAAAAGCTCATATTCCTCTAAGTCTTATTGGGGGTTTTTATACTGTAATGATTGCCAGTTGTGCGTTCTTTTATAGCGCAGCAATTTTATTGAGTTTGCTTAACTTTGCTCCAGCAGGATTTAAACCCTGGTTGAGTAGTGGTGCAATTCTAGTTTTTCTGTTTGTGAATAATATAATAGCCCTAGCTGGTGACTCATTTAGTAATACAGCTTTCGACTGGCTCACTATTTTCTATCCTGGTAGAGTTTTAGCTTATTTAACTGACGCTACTTCTTTATATCTTAGGAATGGTCATGGATTTTACTTTGATGGATTAGAAGATTTACTTTTTTACGGACAGTCTTGGTGGGTAAAACCAGATATTGGTATGAGTCTTATTATTGGTAATTACTTATTATGGACTTACTGGTTATGGCGGGGTTTAAAACGACGTTTTCACAGCCCTACCAATACTATTTTAAGTAAAGAACAAAGTTATTGGTTTACAGGGTGGTTTGTCGCTGTTGCTCTTGGTTTTACCCTACAAACTAATCGATACCGTTATTTGTTTGATAACTTTATCTTGCTTCAAGTCTTATTACTAGTTATGTTTTTAGGCTTGATTGCAGCATTGAGTCCCCATCGTCAAACTTTACATGACTGGGCGCGTTATCGCCATCAAATGGGTAAAGATGGTAATAAGCTGTGGAAAGAGTTAATTTTTGGTGAAAAAAGCCCTTCTACTGTGGCGATCGCCATTAACCTAACGATCGCTACTGTCTATATTTTACCTTCACTATTTTTATTCCCTTTCAAAGATAATTTATCTAGTGTTTTGTGGGGTTTACTAATTAGTGCCAACACGATCTTGCTTTACGCTCTTATTGCTCAATTAATTTTGGGAACAAAGTCTCAGAAGAGAACTATTTGGGCAGCAACTAGTATTTTGGCGTTAATAATTGCCCCTTTTATCGGATCGGCTTTATTCGGTACTAATGTAGAAGGCTACTCTTTGTTGTGGTTGTTTACTTTTATTCCCACAGAAACCCTACGGTATACAATACCTCTATCTAGCATAATGGTAACTGTCTTAGGACAATGGTTAGCTATTGCTTTACTAAGTTTCCAAATAACTAGAAAATTACGTCAGGCATCTGCATCGGAAACGAAAATCTTATTTTCCTCACGGGGTTAATTAAATTAACCCGATAATTTTTGTGTAACAATTATTTAACAAACGAACACAAAAATTAAAGAAGAGAGAATAAGGAGATGGTAACAACTCCAGAAAAATTACAGTCTACTCCCCAATCTCAGGAAAAAGTAACTAACCAAAACGAGCTATTCCCTGCGGGGGGAGATGACCCTAACCGTTTTGATGTAAAAGAAGCTTGGTATCCTCTTTATTACCTAGAAGACTTAGATAAAAGCAAACCCAATACTTTTACCTTATTGAACCAAGATTTAGTAATCTGGTGGGATAAAGCAGGTCAATCTTGGCGAGTCTTTGAAGATAAATGTCCTCATCGTCTTGCCCCTTTAAGTCAAGGAAGGGTAAATGAAGCGGGATTACTCGAATGTCCCTATCATGGTTGGACTTTTTCAGGCAAAGGAAATTGCGAAAATATTCCCCAACAAGTAGAAGGAGCAAAAGCCGAAACTTCCAAAAGAGCCTGTGTTAAGTCTTTGCCCACTACCGAAGCTCAAGGAATGTTATTTGTTTATCCTGGTAAAGCAGAAAACGCACCAAAAGTAAAAGTACCCATTGTTGACCCCCTAGAAGAAAGTCCCGACGGTTGGGTAATTATGACTACTTTTAGAGATCTTCCCTACGATGCCCTAACTTTACTAGAAAATGTACTCGATGTCAGTCACGTTCCCTATACCCATCACCGTACCGTAAGCGACAGGTCTAACGCTGCACCAGTAGAATTAGAAGTATTAGAATCGAGCAAACATGGTTTTACAGGATTATGGGCAGAAGGGCCTCGTAAAGGCACATTAGGCAGACAAACTACTAATTTTGTTGCACCAAGCTTAATGTGGCACGATTTGACCTCAGAAAAGTTGGGCAGGACGATGACCGTGGTTTACGCTACTCCGATTAGGAAAGGAGAATGTCGGTTATTTGCCAAATTTCCCTTTAAGTTTGCTTCTCCTATACCAGGATTTTTTATTAAGCTAACACCCCGTTGGTATTCTCATATCAATCAAAATGGCGTACTCGAAGACGACCAAATCTTTTTGCATTATCAAGAGCGTTACTTAGAAGCCATGGGCGGTAATGCTAATGTTAATAAAGCTTTTTATTTGCCTACTTTAGCCGATAGTTTTGTCTCAGAGTTGCATAAATGGATTAATGATTATGATGTCCAATTTTTCCCTGGAGAGAGTTTAGCTCCTGCTTGGACAACCGAACAACTTCTCGATCGCGCATCATCTCATACAATTAAATGTGCTAGTTGTAGTCGGGCTTTAAGTAATATTAAGAAAATAAGGTTAGCGATTGCCATTGTAGCAATTATAATTTGGTCGATCGCGCTAGTCTTAATCGTAACTTGGAATCCACCTTCTGTCTGGGCTGTTGCTCCTTTATCTATAGTCAGTCTAATTTGCGCGGGAATTTGGTGGCAGTTAGGAAAGCTAAAAGCTAAATTTTATCGAGGAAAAGCTATTCCCCTCAGAAATCTGCCAGAAAAGAAGTAAAGTAAAGTGTACAATGTCCACTTCAACCAAACAAAGCTTAGAAAAAGTATTTTTTGTTGGTTAAAGTGACACATCGCGCAATAATTAAGAAAGTTGGTTAATAGCATTAAGACATGGTACAAACTGACGCAAAATTAACAGACCCAGATAACACAGCCAAATTCGATCTCAACACTTATCTAAAAGAGCAAAAAACTCTAGTTGAAGCAGCTTTAGATAATTCTTTGGAAATTAAAAAGCCAGAAAAAATCTATGAAGCAATGCGCTATTCTTTGCTAGCAGGAGGTAAGCGTTTACGTCCTATTCTTTGTTTAGCTACCTGCGAATTGACAGGAGGAAGCAGAGAAATAGCTATGCCTACCGCCTGTGCCTTAGAAATGATTCATACCATGTCTCTAATTCACGACGATTTACCAGCCATGGATAATGATGATTATCGTCGTGGTCAATTGACAAATCATAAAGTCTATGGCGAAGACATTGCTATCTTAGCGGGAGATGGACTACTAGCTTACGCTTTTGAATATGTAGCTACTCATACTCAAAATCTATCACCAGAAAGAATTGTACGAGTTATTTCTCTTTTGGGTCGCACTGTAGGAGCAGCAGGATTAGTTGGGGGTCAAGTTTTAGATTTAGAATCTGAAGGAAAAACCGATATTTCTAGTCAAACTCTTACTTTTATCCATACCCATAAAACTGGGGCATTACTAGAAGCTTCTGTTGTTTCTGGGGCAATTTTAACAGGAACTTCTACCGAAGAAATTACTAAACTATCTCAGTATGCTCGGAATATTGGTTTAGCTTTCCAAATTATTGATGATATTTTAGATATCACGGCGACAGACGAAGAATTGGGTAAAACTGCGGGTAAAGATTTACAAGCCAAAAAAGCGACCTATCCTAGTTTATGGGGCATCGAAAAATCTAAAATTCAAGCACAAAAGTTAATTGATGAAGCGATCGAACAATTAGCAGCCTATGGGGAAAAAGCAGAACCCCTAAGAGCGATCGCTAGCTACATTATTAATCGTAATCATTAAACTTTCTTTTAATAAATAATGTTGTTGCAATAATTAGATATAAACTATGCAAGTCGTTGGTGAAATTTTCCACAACCAGATATTAGTGATAGCAATTTTTGCTTGTTTGGTAGCCCAAGGGTTAAAGGTATTTGTGGAGCTATTTAAAAACGGTAAAGTAGACATTCGCCATCTTGTGACTACGGGAGGAATGCCTAGCGCACATTCTGCTTTGGTAGGAGCTTTAGCCACGGGTATAGGCCAAACTATGGGATGGTCATCTCCAGAATTTGCGATCGCCTGCTTATTTGCAGTAATCGTAATGTATGATGCAGCGGGAGTACGTCAGGCAGCAGGAAAACAAGCAAAAATTCTCAATCAAATCATAGATGAATTATTTAAAGAAGAACACCATGTCAACCAAGAAAGATTAAAAGAATTATTGGGACATACTCCATTTCAAGTTTTTATGGGTTTGGCTTTAGGTATTAGTATTTCGATGATGGCTTCTACTGTTTTTGGGACGAGTTAAATAAAGTAGTTATTAGCTCTTAGTTATTAATCTATATTTTCTCGATCGAACTAATATTAAAAGACTACGAAAAATTTTAAGCAAAACAAAAAGACCATGGCGAGTTTAGAAAAGGTATCAGTAGGAATCATCGGTGCTTCTGGTTACGGAGGAATACAACTAGTACGTCTATTACTCGAACATCCTGGGGTAGAAATTGCTTATCTGGGCGGGAATAGTAGTGCAGGAAACAAATTTGCCTCTCTATATCCCCATTTAAGTCATCTAGTCGACCTTAATGTCGAAGAGATCGAACTAAACTCGATCGCCGACCGCTGTCAGGTAGTATTTATGGGTCTACCTAACGGTCTTGCTTGCGAAATGACTCCAACTTTATTAGAAAAAGGCTGTAAGGTATTAGACCTTTCCGCAGATTATCGCTTTAGTAACTTAGATACTTATACAGCTTGGTATAAAAAAGAACGAGAAGACAAGGCGATCGCAGGGACGGCAGTTTATGGTTTACCCGAACTATATCGAGAAAAAATTAAACAGTCCAAATTAATTGGTTGTCCTGGTTGCTATCCTACTGCAAGTTTACTGGCTCTTTCCCCCCTACTAAAACAAGGCTTAATCTTACCAGAAACAGCAATTATCGATGCTAAATCTGGTACTTCTGGGGGTGGTCGTCAAGCAAAGACTCATTTGCTTTTAGCCGAAGCAGATAATACCCTGGGAGCTTATGGAGTCGCTAATCATCGTCATACCCCAGAAATAGAACAAATTTGTAGTGAATTAGCCAGACAAGAAGTCAGAGTACAGTTTACTCCCCATCTCATTCCTATGGTTAGGGGGATTTTGTCTACTGTCTATGCTACTTTAAGAGACCCAGGTTTAGTCAGAGAAGATTTAATTACTATTTACACCGCATTTTATCGCGCATCACCGTTTGTCAAAATTTTACCCAGTGGGGTCTATCCTCAAACTAAATGGGCTTATGGAACTAATCTTTGTTATATCGGTATTGAAGTAGACCCTCGTACCGATCGGATCATTGTTATGTCAGCTATTGATAACTTGATGAAAGGTCAAGCAGGACAAGCAGTACAATGTCTCAATTTAATGATGGGTTGGGATGAGGCTTTAGGTTTGCCTAAATTAAGTTTTTATCCATAATAATCTGTAGACTCGGTCTTTAGGCTAGATGTAAAAGAGTAAAAATTTTGTCAAGATAAGTAAGTAAGAGTATTTTTATCTACAGGTTACTATGTTTCCCTTCTGGACTAATTCTTGCTACGACCATAATACATTTTCTGCTAAAGCTAGTAAAGAACGTAAACTCAAATTCCTAAAATGGGTTCGAGACGATCTCGAAACTAGATTATCTGGGGTTGATGCTGCCATTTCTACTTTAGAAAGACAAATAGAACGCCTCGATCGCGAAGAGTCAAATTAACTCAAAATTGAATTAAGGAGTTCAGTAGTTTATTAGTTTAGTGGTTCGGTAGGTTAGGCAATTTTATTCTGTAACTTCTGTAACTCCTAGGACTACTGTAACTTCTTTAAACTGTCATGAATCTCCCTAATTGGATTACTGTTTCTCGTCTTTTCGGACTTCCATTTATTCTTTATTTTCTCAGCTATCCTACAACCAAAAACCTGTGGATTTGTACGGCAATTTTTTTAGTAGCAGCTAGTACAGATTGGGTAGATGGTTATTTAGCTCGTAAATTAGACCAAGTTACCGAATTAGGAAAATTTCTCGATCCTTTAGTCGATAAATTGTTAGTATTAGCTCCCTTGCTGGCATTGATTCAATTACAACAAGTACCAGCATGGGGAGTATTTCTTATTTTAGCCAGAGAATTAGCGATCGCGGGATGGAGAGTTAACCCCAAATTAACTGGAGATAGTACCATTCAAGGGGCTAATATCTGGGGTAAATTAAAAACTGTTAGTCAAATTATCGCGATCGCGATTTTAATTGCTCCATTATCTCCATCTTGGCATTTAATCGGATTATTTGTTTTTTGGCTTTCAGTTTTGCTAACTCTCATCTCTGGCGCGATTTACGTTATACCCCAGACCAAATTGCAGTCCTAGGGATTTCTTATCCTAAATCCAGTTTAGATATGATACTTAACGGCTAGAGAAGTCAGAAGTCAGAAGTCAGAAGTCAGAAGTCAGAAAGGTTGTAGCCGAATTAGGAAAAGTATACTTTGATAATCGGATTTGGTATTATTTGTCCTTTGTCGTTTGATTAATAACCCAAAACTAACAACTAACAACTAACAACTAACAACTGTACGGGCGGTTCGCGAACCGCCCCTACCAACTAACAACTGAATAACTAATGTCCTTGCCAACGATTTAAGGGAACACAATCTATATCTAATTGGTCTAACACACGAGCAACGACAAAATCGACTAAATCCTCTACAGTTTGAGGATTATGATACCAAGCAGGAACAGCAGGTACAATTTTTACCCCTGCTTCTGCCAAAGATGTCAAGTTACGTAAATGAATCAAACTAAAAGGAGTTTCCCTGGGTACGACGACTAAGGGACGACCTTCTTTAATTTGTACATCTGCTGACCTTTCCAACAAATCGGAACTCAATCCCGCATTAATTTTACCAACAGTACTCATACTACAGGGTATGATAATCATCCCCAAAGTACGAAAAGAACCACTGGCAATATTTGCCCCGACATCCCCCCAACGATGACAAGATAATTTACCTTGATGGGGTACTCCTGCTTGTTCTCGCCAAAAATATTCTTGTTGGTCTGGTTCTGTTGGCATACGAACATCTTGTTCTGCTTGCCATACCATATGGCTACCACGAGAGGCGACTAACTCGATCGCGTAATCTGCTTCTAGTAAAAATTTAAGAGCGCGTACAGCATAGATTAAGCCCGAAGCTCCACTAATACCAATAATTAAGGGTTTTTTCATATTATATTTCTTAGCTAATAGCTATTAGCCCTTTGGGTGCGGGCTACTCGCGCGTTCCCAAGCTGCGGAAACCGCAGCGGGGTCGCTCGTCAACATTCTGAGGAAACCTCAGAATTACGCCCTTACTAATAGCTAATTTAAATTAATCCTTCAAATTCTAATTCTTCGATCGTTTGTAATCCACTGGGGTCGCCCACTTTGAGGATTGCGCCTTTAGCATCTTCCTTGACCCCTAAATCTTCATCTTCTACTAAAGCTTCGATCAGTGCATCAATAGCAGTAGCATAGACAACATTAGAGGGTAACTCGCGACATAATTGTCCGATCGACCAAGCACAGTTACTACGTACCGCAGCGATAGCATCTTTTCTTAATCCTTCGATTAGAGGAGGAAGAGCGGTAATGACATCTTCGTAATCTAGTTTAGCAATTTGCGCCAAACCACTAGCAGCCCATAATCTGACCGCAGAAATATCCGTTTTTAAAGCATGAATCAGAGGTCGCAAAGCTCGGCGATCGCCACTATTGCCTAAAGCCCAAACTATGCCTTTTCTAACATAACCATTCCAATCATATCTAAGTAATTCAATCAAAGAGGTTACAGTTTCAGAGTTAGTATTTCTGCCCAAAGCATAAGCAACACTAACCCTAACTAAAGGACATTTATCTTCGAGAAGTTTAATTAATAAAGGAATAGAACGCTCGTCCTCTATTTCACAGAAAGCTCTTGCTGCTATCATCCTCTGAGATGCTTCTGGGTGAGATAGAAGCAACAGCATTTGTTCTGGATCGGGAGGAGTCTCTGATGCTGACTCAACAGATTCTAGCCGATCTAGAGGGCTGGTTAGTTCCTCATCCGCATCTAATAGAATTAAGTCATCATCTTGCATAATTAAATAAGTTATCTTGGCTTACGAAATTTCTCAAAGGTTGGTGTTGATGGATTAGGTATTTCCCATAAAGGTTTAATCATCGCAATAGATTGAGTTTTAAAACCGAGATGGTGATATAAATTTAGGGCTGGCTGATTGTTATTAAATACTTGTAGCCCGATTTGGCGATCGCCTCTAGCTTTTGCCCAGGTTTCTGCCGTTCTAATTAAAGTTGTACCAATTCCCTGCCTTCTATGCTCTGGTAAGACAAAAAGCACAAAAATGTGAGCGTAACGTTCTCCGTTAACTTGGTCGATCGCGCTTCCCATCCAAAGGCAAGCTACCGTCCCATCTATTGTGCCAACTTTTTCCTCTCGCTGAATTAACCACAAAGGGGTATTTGTGGAAAAGTATTGGTCTATTGTTGCTGTCAAATGAGAAAAATTATTCTGATGGGGAAATAACTCTTGATAGGTTAAATACATCAATTTATCTAATAGAGACCTATCTTTCAGCGATCCCTTGTTTAACTTATAGCCTATGGGCAAGTTATTATTCATCCAGTTATTATAATTTATTTATTTATTCTCCTCAATTCGCTCCAATCTACCCCTACTTTCTCTTGAGAGATCTTGACAATTATCTTTAGACTATAATTTTACGATCGACTTGAAGATTAGGCTTAAATCTTAGAAAAAATAAACATATTTCCTAAGTTGTAAAATATAATTGAGCAGTTACGTTCAATTTACTTACTCATTTGCCCGACAACTGGCTCGGGGAGATAAAGATTGATATTTTCTACCGACACGGGAGCAGGAGCTAGCATATCTGAAGGTAAAAAGATCCGCGCACTGACTGCAACTAAAGCGAGCAAAAAAATTAAGAAGATTAAAAGGGGACTAATATACTGACGAAAAAATTGCATTTTAATTTCAGTGGATTTTAAAAGTTAACAGGATAAAATTATACGGTAGTCGAATACTGAAGATATTATCTTAGATTTGTCTTTTTTAGTTAATAAAATTATTAGAGTCTTGATGGTGTGAATACTTTAAAAAGCAGTTTACCTTACATCGATAAAATTTAGTTTGAGTGGATTTTTGCTCAAACTAAAGACCGATCCTCTGCGTCCATAATGACGGAGCTTACAGTCACTGCATTCGGTGGATAAATTGCACAGTTTATTGAGAAGTTGATTATTTAGAAGTAAATCCTCGCTAAAATTTAAAAATCTTGAACCAAGATGTTTTATGTCAGACCCAGATTACACCATACCAATTTTCAGTTCTCCAGAATCTAATCCAACTCAGAAATTTGAGTATGGCTATAGAGTACTCAATCCTGGTGAGATAGTTGGCGAACAGTATCAGATTGTTAAAGAGTTGGGTAGCGGTGGTTTTTCAACTACTTATCTAGCTCTGGATACGGCTTCTGAAGGAAATACAAGATATGTTGTTAAGCAACTACAGCCAAGACTCAATAGTCCATCTATTTGGGAAAACGCTAAAGAAAGATTTGCCACAGAGGCAACAGTCTTACAATGGTTGGGTAGTCATCCTCAAATACCGCAGTTACTGGCGCATTTTGAAGAAAACAAGCAATTTTATCTGGTTCAAGAATTTATCGAAGGAGAAGAATTTGAACAAGAAATAAATCGAAAAACTTTAACAGAAAAAGAATTATTACATTTTCTGTGCGACACATTAGAAGTATTAGAGTTTGTCCATCGTCAGGGGGTAATTCACCGCGATATCAAACCCTCAAACTTAATCAGACGAGAGGTAGATCGTAAAATAGTTTTAATCGATTTTGGGGCAGTCAAAGAAATCGGTACGTTCATGCTAGATTCTGGCTATGAGCAAACCCAAGTAATTGGTACTCCAGGATATATGTCTCCCGAACAAAATCATGGTAGACCTGTATACAGTAGTGACATCTATGCGTTGGGTAAAACTGCTTTATTTGCTTTGACTGGTCGATCGCCCATAGAATGGGAACAGACCAATATAGATAATCCTGTTGCTTGGCATGATGCAGTTTCCATATCTCCGAAGTTGATGGCAATAATCAATAAAATGATTCATCCACAATCTTTGGAACGTTATGGTTCGGCAGCAGAAGTATTAGAAGACCTCAAGCCTTTATTAAGAGTAGGTAATACTGTCAGACAAGAGTATCATATTCTTCAATATTTGGGAGGGGCTAAGGGAATTTGTACCTATGTTGCCAAAAATATAAAACACGAGCAACAGCCTTTATCCATTTTAAAAATTTTAACTCCAGAGAACGATCGAGCTACTAATTTAGAAACAGCAGAAGCGATCTTAAAAACTGCTGTCAATAATCTGGCTAAACTAAATAAACTTAATTGTGTACCGCAGATTCTAGAATATTTCGGAGAGGGAGAAAGCTTATATCTCGTTCAAGAATATCTTGAAGGGGAAGACTTACAACAAATAATTAACCGAGAACTAATTTTAAATGAAGAAGAAGTAATTAGCTTTTTAAAAAATGCAGTAAAAACTTTAATTCTGATTCACAAACAGAAAATTATTCATAAGAATATTCAGCCTTCTAGCTTAATTCGATGTGAAGATCGAGAAAAAATTATTTTTGTTAATTTTGGAGCGATCGCTGAAGCTGTTAATCTTGTTTCAGATACCAATATAGGATATTCTCCCCCAGAGCAAATTACGAGAAGACCCGTTCCTGCGAGCGATTTGTATGCTTTGGGTATGACGGCTATCCATACTCTAACGGGGATTGCCCCGACTAACCTAGAACAAAACAGTCAGACAGGAGAAGTAATCTGGCAAAATAAGGCAAGAGTTAGTCCAGAATTAAAAGCGATTATCGATCGCATGGTCAAATTGGATGTCAGACAACGTTATCAATCTGCATCTCAGGTTTTAAAAGCTTTAAATAAAATCCGCAAACCTTCAAGATTCAAGCCATGGTATAAATATATTATCATCGGAGCATTGAGTTCTATTGCTGTTGTTTTTGGGAGATATCTCTGGCTACAATACGAAGCGATCGTCTTGTTTGCTCAAGCTGATGCTCAATTAGAATCGAGACAATACGAAAAAGCGATTCAGTACTACAACCAAGGTTTTCAGAAAGTCGGCAAAAACAGCAAGAATTTTCCTTTAGCTTGGCTGAGAAAAGCTACTGCTTTAAGCCATCTAAAACGCTACGAGGAAATGTTAGCAATTTGTGAGCGAGGATTAGAAATTAATCAAGACTTTTATTTTTTGAATTGCCAGGGTTTAGCCCTAGCAGGACTAAAACAATACGATCGAGCGATCGAAGCTTACGATCGAGCCATTCAAGTTCAACCAGAATTCTTTGAAGCTTGGAATAATCGAGGGGAAGCCTATCTCCAAACAAAGCAATTAGACCGAGCTAAAGTTAATTTTGAAAGAGCAATACAATTAGACAAAGATAAAAGCTATGTATCTTGGAATAACCTAGGTAAACTTTATCTACAACAAAGAGAATATCAACAAGCTATTGAAGCCTATAATCAAGCTACTCAAATTAAAGAAGATTATCTTCCTTCTCTTATTGGCTTGGGTAATGCTCAAAAATCCGAGAAACTCTATGATGATGCTTTAGAATCCTATGACAGAGCAATTAGATTTAATCCTAATTCTTATGAAGCATGGTTTGGCAAAGGACTAGTGGAAGAGAGTTTAGGACAATATCGAGAAGCATTGAGGTCTTATGAAAGAGCTATTTCCATCAGACCAAATTGGGATGCAGCAATTGATGCTTTCCAGAGAATAGAGGCTCGATTATACAATTAATCTCTACTCGCTATTTAACCAACTACTTTCCACTGCTCAACCGAACCTAGTATTGTAAAACTTTATTGATTTTATCGACAAATCCAGACAAGTATAGTCTAGAATACAGTGATGAAGAAAGCGTGATTATGCGCTCGCAACGGCTGAATGAGTGGCTCGTCCTCTGTCTAGAGGAGAATGAATGAAGTTAGTAGAAAAGCACCTGATCAAACCCTCTAAAAAGATATTTGACGAAATAGACAAATTAGCTTTTTTATCAAAAAATCTCTATAACTGTGCAGTTTATCAATGCCGTCAAGCATTTTTCAATAATCAGTTAGTTCCTAATTTTAATCAGCTTTACCATCTACTAAAAAACGGCGATGATTACAAAGCTTTACCAGCTAAAGTCTCTCAGCTAATAATTAAACAAGCACACCAAACTTTTAAATCGTATTTGGCTGCACTGAAAGCTTACAAGAAAGACTCGTCCAAATTTCTAGGGATACCAAAACTGCCTAAATATAAGCATAAAGAAAAAGGGAGAAATATCTTAACTTATAATTATCAGGCAGTATCAAAAAAAGCTTTGAAGTTAGGAAAAATTAACCCCAGTGGAACAAATATTTTGATCTCAACAAAGCCAAAAAAGATTAATGAAGTAAGGTTTATTCCCAAAGGTGGTAGCTATGTAATTGAAATCGTTTACGAACAGGAAGAAAGAGAATGTTCTCACTTAAACCATACAAATATTGCAGGAATAGATATCGGAGTTAACAATCTAGCTTGTGTAACATCTAATCTTATAGATTTTGAACCTTTTATTGTTTGTGGTAAAGCTATTAAAAGTGCCAACCGCTACTTTAATAAGGTTAAAGCCAGATTACAATCACAATTACCATCAAAACAATACTATTCCCGTCGAATTCAAAAATTAACTCAAAAGCGCAATAGCCAAATGGATTATTACCTCCATACAGCTAGTCGATACATAGTAAATCGATTGCTTGAGAAGAAAATTACACTTTTAGTAATTGGCAAAAACAAAAATTGGAAACAAAATCTTAATCTAGGAAAAAAGACAAATCAGTCATTTACAGCTATACCTCACTATCAATTCATTTCTCAATTAATTTATAAATGCCAATTAGTGGGAATAGAGGTAAAAACTATCAATGAATCTTATAGCTCAAAATGCAGTTTTTTAGACCTAGAACCAATTAAGAAACAATCGAATTACCTGGGGAAAAGAGTAAAAAGAGGTTTGTTCAAATCAAGTTGTGGTCGAGTTTATTCCGCAGATCAAAATGGCTCATTAAACATTATTAGAAAAGTAGTTGGTGATTCCTTATTTATAGGACAACCAATAGAGAGGCTTGTAGTTAGCCCTGTACGGGTCAAACCGTACAAAGCTAGTCGTTAGGCATATTTGTCTATGTTTTTAGTAACTATTATTAGTTCATAACTTCAAAATAAATTAAACATTAGGTCGTGGCAAGATTTAGGCAGTTTCTCTACAATCTTTACAGAACATAATAATTTCTCGATCGACAGAGGTATTGATGGATTTTCTCTCTAATCCTGTAGTCTTATCACGGATGCAATTTGCCTTAACAGCAATTTTTCATATGCTTTGGCCCGTGCTTACTACAGGCATGGCTATTTATTTAGTAATAGTAGAAGGATTATGGCTAAAAACACGCAATTCTGACTATTATTACCACGCTCGTTTTTGGTCGAAACTCTATGTTCTCAACTTCGGTATTGGCGTAGCAACAGGAATACCGATGGAATTTCAATTCGGTACTAATTGGGCTCCTTTTTCCCAGGCAGTAGGGGACTTTTTTGGGAGTATTCTTGGCTTTGAAGCTTCTATGGCATTTATGTTAGAAGCTGGCTTTTTAGGGATTATGCTATTTGGCTGGGAGCGAGTCAACCCAGTAATCCATTATTTAGCAACAATTATGGTTGCTTTTGGCGCAAACTTATCTACCTTTTGGATTCTGACAGCTAATTCTTGGATGCAAACCCCCGCAGGGGGAAATTTTGTTGAGGGGAATTTTGTCGTTAAAGACTATTTTCAAGCAATTTTCAATCCCTTCATGCTCAATAGTGTGCTGCATATGTTCTTTGCTACCCTAGAAACTTCTTTGTTTGTAATTGGGGGCATTAGTGCTTGGTACATTATCAATAAACGCAATCCAGAGTTTTTTGCTCGCTCTTTTAAAATTGTCTTGGCGGTAACTATTGCCGTCGCACCACTGCAACTTTACATCGGACATTTAAGTGGGGAACAAGTTTATCACTATCAACCGACTAAATTAGCAGCTATGGAAGCCCAGTGGGAAACAATACCCGCAGGAAAGTCCGCAGCTTGGAGTTTAGTGGCGATACCTAACGAAAAAGCCGAGAGAAACGATTGGGAAATTAGTATTCCTAATCTTTTGGGCTATATTCTCGAATTAAAACCCAAACTATCCGAACCAGTTCGAGGCTTAAAAGAATGGCAACCAGAAAATAGACCTCATTTACTCGGTTTAATTTATTATGCCTTTAGAACTATGATCGCGATCGGGGTATTTTTTGCAGGGTTGATGGCACTCACTGTTTTACAGTGGTTGAGAGGTAAACTTTCTGCGGGAAATATCTGGCAACAGCGTTGGTTAATGCGAGGCTGGATTTTGGCTGCACCCTTGGGTTATATCGCAGTAGAATCAGGCTGGATTGTTCGTTGTGTCGGCAGACAACCCTGGACTGTTTACGGGCAAATTCGGACAGTAGATGCTGCCTCTAATCTTCCTCCAGAGCAAATTTTAAGTTCTTTAATCACTTTTGCTAGTGTATATACTTTACTTTTCTTCTCGGCTCTTTATTTTGGTAGTCGGATAATCCGTAAAGGGCCTAACTTAGAATTACCCGTTCCTGGTATAGAAGAAGAACCTGGGTTAGATACCACTCCAGCACAGCACCAACCCGATCGAAGACCAGTAGAAGCACAACAATAAAAATTCTGGTTAGTAGTTAGTAGTTAGTAGTTAGTAGTTAGTGATGGAATCTTTAGAATATTTTCTTCCGCAAGTTTGGTTTGTCATTCTTGCTTTATTTCTTTTTCTTTATGTGATGCTAGATGGCTTCGATCTCGGAGTTGGTATTTTATCTTTAACCAGTTCAAGCGAAGAACGTCGCGGTATTCTCATGACTAGTCTGAGTAATGTTTGGGATGCTAACGAAACTTGGCTAGTGATTATGGGAGGAGCTTTATTTGGGGCATTTCCTCTAGCTTATGGCACAATTCTGCAAGCTTTATATATTCCTATTTTCTTAATGATTTTTGGGTTTATTTTTCGGGCAGTAGCGTTTGAATTTCGCGAACACGCCAACCGTAAGTTTTTTTGGAATATTGCTTTTGGTGCGGGAAGTTTTTTAGCAGCATTAGGGCAAGGTTTTGCGTTGGGGGCAATTTTACAAGGAATAGCAGTAGATGAAGCTGGTCATTATATTGGTGGTACTTGGGATTGGTTGGGTTTGCGTTCTATTTTAGTTGCTCTGACTTTAATACAAGGCTATGTTTTGAGTGGTTCGACCTACCTAATTATGAAAACAGAAGGAGAGTTGCAATCTACTCACTATATGACTGCCAAAATTGCTGCTGTAACTACTTTTATTGGGGCAGTTTATTTAACTATTAGTACTCCTATTTTTTATGAGAGTGCTAGAGAGCGTTTATTTACCCAACCTCTAGTTTATATTTTTGCCTTGATTCCTTTGCTGGGAACTTTGTTGATTGTTTTACTCCTTAGAAGTCTTTTTTTAGAGGAAGAAAGAAAGCCATTTATTTGGACAATTTTGCTTTTCTTACTTTCTTTTTTGGGATTGGGTTTAATTGTTTTTCCCTACATCATTCCTACCAAAATTACTATTTATCAAGCTGCTGCTAGTCCTAGCTCTTTAGTATTTATGGTTATTTTTATCGGTGTTCTGATTCCGATTATGCTGGCGTACAATATCTATCAGTACGTGGTTTTTAGAGGTAAGGTGACTGGGGGCAATTATGGAGAGTAATTAGTGGAGTTTTAAGATTGTTAGTTGTTAGTTGGTAGTTGGTAGTTGTTAGTTGGTACGGGTCAACGGTCGTTCGCCCGTACAGTTGTTAGTTGTTAGTTATTTTCTAGAAATTTTTCATACTTTTGATAAATATTTAAGCCTGGTATTTCTTGAGAAAATTCTTTGGGTAATCTATATTCTTTTGCTGGATATTCTTGACGAATCATCTGAATAGTTTTGTAGGGTTTTTGCCATTTTTTAAGAGTTTCTAGTAGCTGTTGAAAATAATCATAGGATCTTTCATATCTGGAGATTAAACCGATATATTGCAGAATGTTGGCATAGGTTTCTGGAGAATTTTCTGATTCGGCCACTCCAATAATAGGTGCTAACTTCTCAAATATTTCGTAATTTTCGATCGCCAAGCTAATTAAGTTTTTCGCTTTAAGCAAATCTTGACCTTTAAGTTGATTAACAATATCCGATACTCGTTTTAATATTGTAAAATCTGCTAACTGATATTGTTTGAATAAAGCAAGTAATCTTAAACCAAGTTTATGCTTGGAAATTTTAATAATGTCTTTTAAATAAGCTTGTAAAGCATTTCTACCTTCTTCAGTATTAACTAAAGGAAGAATTTCGGCCAACTTTCTTTTTGCTCGATCGCAAAATATATCTTTGTCTAAATTTTGCTCTAAAGAATCTACTATATGTTGATAAAATTCTTGCTGATTACGACTACGAAAACGCAATTCTGTTTGTTCGATCCGTAAAAAACTGCTTTGAGCAGCGATCGCCACTTTAAGTAATTCTGCTCTATGCTCTAATTTTTTAAATTCTTCTTTTCCTTTTTGAATAGATTGTTTAATTTTGACAAATAGTATAAACTCGTCACTACCAAACTTTTCGCTGTTAATTCTTGCTAGTTGTACCGCTATTTTTTCTAATTCTTTAAAACTGCGATCGTGCATAAATACAGTACCTTCAGGAACTTTTGGTTTACCATATTTATCTTGAAAGTTTTCAATAATTCCTTCTTCACCAAAGATAAAAGTCGCACTTACATATTTTAAAGTGGGTATAGACCATAAACCAAATAGTAGAATTAGGCTATATAAGATAGACTTAGGTATTTGTTGATTTGCTTTTGATTCTTCGTCCGTTTCACCAACCCAAAAAGTATTTTCTTCAAACGAACCATCAACTTTTTTTTGAGTATTTTGGTTATTATCTTCTAATAAACCTGCCTCTTTTAAGATTTTTTGGCTCTCAATTAGTCCAATTGAGTCACCATTATCTTCAACTAAATCTTTATACCGATTAGCAATATCCCGATCGATTGTTTCTGTAGTAGATAGTTGACTATGTTCTTGGATATTTCTTCTAGTTACGGGTAAAGGTGCTAATAAGGCATCTTCATCGATATCGATATCAATATTCATCCAGATATTTTCTACATATTGACTTAAACCCAAATAGAGAGAAGATGCATGAGTTTGAGGAAGATCGATCGCGCCTAAAGTAAGCAAAGCTATAGCAGTAACAAAAGAAAATCGCCTAGAGAACTTAACCATCATTGAGAAAAAATACTGTCTGGTTATAGAGTTCCCATTTTTTTACCTAAAATTCTAGATATGGTTCAATTCTCCTTCGCTAGAAGTAGATAAAACATCAAAACAACTGTATAGTCGATAGCGATATCCTGTTGCTTTACGTTTATCATCGTCTTGGGTAGTGCAGTTGCGACTTTCTAAATCCATTGGTGCAGAAAAATTAACTACCCATAATTGGAAAGGACGAGGCATTTTATCTAGTTCTCTATATAAGGTTTTTGTAGCTAAAAACCGATCTTTTGTGTCATTATGCGCTAACAAAAATTGAGGTTTAAAGTTTATGATATTTTTTTCTAAAAGTTTTTGAAACTGCCAAGCAAGACTCATCATTTCTCCTGTTTGTCCATGAGTTTTATGGAGAGTAGTTATGAGGATGGGGGTTTTCTTAGCAACTTTATGATGGGCTTCTACCATTACAGGAACAACGACATCGGGACGTTCTACTTTTTGGTAAGCAAAATTATTTATTACTGTTAATGCGCCTAAAATACCTATCAATAGAAATAGATAAATAACTTTTTTCCCTTTTGGCATAAACCAAGACCAAGATCGATCGCGGGACTTAACAGCGAGTTGACTAGAATTATAATTCTCCGCCAAAGTCAATTCTAGGGATGTTGCCGTGAAAAATTTCCTGACTTTTTTGGGGCGAAAAAACTTTGCTTCTTGCCACAAGTAAGCCAGAATTGTTCCTAATAATAAAAGAATGGCAGGAAAATAAATAAATTGAAAACGGGCAGATAGAGTTAAATCTGCACCATAAATATAAGTAATAGCTAAAATAAGAGCGATCGCGCTGATTAAAAATTTGGATAAAACTGAAATACCTAAGTTAGTAGCATATATTTGACTACATAATTTAAAACTTCTTATACAACTAGGGATCGACCAAGCTATTAATAAGATAATTACTGTTCCCGAAAAAATACTTATCCATTCTGGTGTCCCTTCTACAGGCAACAAAAAAACCATAGTAATTATCCATACTAACAACCGAGAGATAGGCTCTAAAAATTGCTCTAGAGGATTACCATCAAATACCCAATCTGTTAATTGATTATTGCGGATACTATACCAAGTAAAAATCCACACAGAACAACCGATAAAAGTGCCTACAATAGCTAGATAAATTCTCGACCAATAAATAGCTAAAATATTTCCTTGCTTATCTTTTAATTCTTTTAACCAAAAGCCAAATAAAACCAGAGTTTCTGCCACTAAAGTTAAGCTAAAAAAGTAATGGGTAGCCACTCCCAAACTATTAATAATAATCCAACAAAAAACAAGCCAAAGAGGTACAAAAATTTTACGTTCGAGGCAACGAATAGCGAGTAAAAGACAAGCTAAAGAAGCCATAACAAAAAGTATAGCTATAGTATAGTGCCGTGCCTCCTGAGATAAATAGACTCCGTAAGGAGAAACCGCCATTAAAGCAGCAGATATTTGGGCAACAGTAAAAGAACCAGAAAATAACCAACCCAAACTAAACATGGCAGGAATAGAAGCTATTCCCAACAGAGTACTTAAGCTTCTTCCCCACCAAATAGAAACTAAACCTTGACTTTGAGGAAATAAATTTAACCACCAATGAGTAAGCACAAAATAAAGGGGAGGATGAGTACTTTCTGTCAGTAAATTATTAACTACGTCACTTGGTTGAGTAGTGCTATCCCATTGCAAAGGAGATAAAAGAGTATCCAGGGAAATAACTTTATCTAGAGGAATAGTACGAAAACTATGTCCCAGACTGAATACCAAGGTTGCCCATTCATCAGACCAAGGTGGTTTAGATGCTAAGTTGGTAAAACGAAAAATTGCACCCAGAAATATTACACCAAACAACAAAGACCAATTCCAAGAATCTTTTTTCACGCCTGATAATTCTCTATTCCTCAATCACAGACAATGATACAGTCTATAACGATATCCAGGGGATTTACGTTTAAAATATTCATCAGCACTACAGCCATTTTGTTCTAACTCATCGGGTGCAGCAAAGTTAACTAACCAAATATCGAGGGGACGAGGCAGCAAAGCTAAATTCCGATACAGATTTCGGGTAGCAACTGTTGCATCTTCTTTTTTGTGTAGTAAAAGAAAATGGGGATATCCTTGTAGGGGCAAACGGCCGTTTGCCCTTATATTTGCCCATTCCCAGGCAATACCCATCATTTCCCCTGTTTGTTCGTGATTTTTATGGACAGTGGCAACTAAAACAGGAATTTGCGGGGTAAGTTGTTGCGCTTCTATCATTACAGGCACGACGATATCGGGACGGTCTGGTTTGGTATAGCCATAATTGTTAATAACTGTTAATCCGCCTAAGATAGCGATCGATAGAGTAAATATCACTATACTTTTCTTTCCCCATCCTGTAGCAGGATATTGCCAACTATCTGCCAAAACTACGGCTATTAATAATAAAACAGCAGGAAAATAAAAAAACTGAAAACGAGCAGCTAAAGTCAAATCGCGATCGAACCCATAAGCAAATCCTAACACTAACAAAGTTGCTGCCAAGATAAACCTAACTATAACTTGCTTTAATAAAAGACTATCTAACCGTGTAGTAGATTTTGCTAAATATTTGACTATAGTAAAAATTAGCCACAGTAATCCTATAGTCAAAAATACGCTAGAAATAATTACTACAATCGATGAAGTATTTTCTATCGGCAAAAGCAACACCATAGTTGTTATCCAAGCAATTAGCCTTCCTATGGGTTCAAAAAACTCACTGCCTAAAGGATTACCATGTTGAATCCAGTCTGTTAATTGATTATCGGGGATATCTCGCCAGGCAAAAATCCATCCCCCACAACCAATAAAAGTACCTAACATAGCCATGCCAATTCTGCGGAAGGGAAGGGGAAAAAGAGCATCAAACAAAGACTTATGCTTCAACCGATTTAGTATAGATGGTAGCCAAAATCCTAATAAGACTATGGTTTCTGCTACTAATGTCAAGCCAAAAAAGTAATGCGTAGCAACCCCAATGCTATTAACCAATACCCAAACCAGCATCAACCAATTAGGGGGAGGCGCATTTTTCTGTAAGTGACGCACTGTTACTAGTAAACAGCTTAGAGAAGCCATTACCCAGAGAATAGCTAAAGTATAGTGACGGGTTTCTTGTGCTAGATAAATCCCATAAGGAGAAAACGCCATCAACCCTGCTGCTATTTGACTTACAACTAAAGAACGAGATAATAACCAACTACAGCCGAATATGGCAGGAATACCCAAAACCCCAAATAACGCACTGAGCGCTCGCGCATGAACCAGAGATACTAATCCTGACTGTGGCGAAAAAAGTTTTAAATATTGATGCGTAAGTATAAAATAAAGAGGAGGATGGGTACTCTCTTGCATTAAACGCCTAACCACATCCCCCACTTGGGTTGTACTGTCTAGTTGTACGGGTAAAAGTAAAGTATCTAAAGAAATAATTTGGTCTAAAGGAACATCCCGAAATCCATGACCGAGACTAAATACCAAAGTTGCCCATTCATCAGCCCAAGGTGGTTTAGATTCTAAGTTTGTAAAGCGTAATCCAATCCCTACAGCTAGCCAAAATAAAAATAGCCACAGATGAACCCAAACACTATTTTTCCTTAGGTATGAACGAACAAAAGACATCAACAGAAGTATCAAAGAATTTTCTGTTCATTCTACAGTAGGGACGGGGCTTTCAGGGACTCGAATCTGATTCGAGTCACAGTCCCTCCGCTTCGCGAATCGTCCCTACAAATCACAAACCGCCCCTACATTTTCTCTCCTGAACTACTTAACTCCTGTATTCTGAACTCCTTCTGCTGAAGATGGATAACAAACCTTTGTACCACCTAAACCACAATATCCATTAGGATTTTTAGCTAAATACTGCTGATGGTATTCCTCTGCGTAATAAAATTCTGGGGCAGGGATAATTTCAGTTGTAATCTCAGAGTAACCAGCCTTAGATAATTCTGCTTGATAAGCTGCTTTAGATGCTTCGGCTAATTTTTGTTGTTCGTCAGAATAAGTATATATCCCCGAACGATATTGAGTGCCTGTATCATTACCCTGACGCATACCCTGAGTAGGATCGTGGCTTTCCCAAAATAGTTTGAGTAAGTCTTCATAACTAATTACATCGGGATCGTATACCACCAAGACAACTTCATTATGTCCTGTCATTCCAGTACATACTTCTTGATAGGTAGGATTGGGAGTATATCCTGCTGCATATCCTACTGCTGTAGAATAAACTCCATCTTGTTGCCAAAATTTTCTCTCAGCACCCCAGAAACAACCTAATCCAAACATTGCTGTTTTCATACCTTCAGGAAAAGGAGGTTTGAGGGGATTACCATTGACATAGTGCTGATTAGAAATAGACATAGCCTCACTACGTCCTGGTAAAGCCTTGTCAGGAGAAGGCATTGAAGCTTTTTTACCGAAACCAAATAGTACCATTTGAGTTAATTTTTGTAGATATATTAATTTTTGTTCTCTTTTATTATGATGACTCAGATCGATCGAGTTGTGGCGTTCGGAAAGTACTACTTTTGTAGAAGTAGTTCGGGAGTTACGGGAGTTGCAGGAGTTGCAGGAGTTCAGGAGTCAGAACTATTACTAACCCTGCCTTTATTGTTTTCGATCGATCATCGTCGCACTAGACTGGGCAGTAGCTAATACTAATATTTCGCTCAGATTAACATGAGGTGGGCGAGTTGCACAAAAAAGCACGATTTCTGCAACATCCTCGGCGGTAAGGGGGGTAGTATTTTGATAAACTTTTTCGGCTCGTCGATCATCTCCTCTGAACCTTACCTGACTGAATTGGGTTTCTACAATGCCAGGATCTACAGAACTGACACGGATGGGAGTACCGAATAAATCTAGCTTTAAACCTTCAGATAATGCCCGCACAGCAGCTTTAGTAGCACAATAGACGTTACCGCCAGGATAGGTTTGATGTCCCGCGATCGAACCTATATTAATAATATCTCCTCTGTCACGATTTACCATGCCAGGGACAATAAATCTGGTGACATAAAGTAAACCTTTAACATTTGTATCGATCATCTCTTCCCAATCCTGAATTTTGCCTTCGTGGAGTTTATCTAAACCACGACTCAAACCAGCATTGTTAATTAAAATATCTACCTCATTCCATGGCGCAGGTAAAGATGATAGGGTTGATTCTACCGAAGAGCGATCGCTCACATCCATTACTGAGATATGAACCTTACTATTAAAATTTGTTTCTATTTCTTCTGCTAAGGTTTGTAAACGTTCTTGACGACGGGCTGCCAAAATTAGAGATGCACCATCTCGGGCAAAAACTCTAGCACAAGCTGCCCCAATTCCACTACTTGCCCCTGTAATTAATACAACTCGATCTTTAACTGAAACCATATATTTTCTGCTGCTAACCACTAACAATGGGCGCAAGCCTTGCGCCCCTACTAACCACTAACTACTAACTACTAGTTACTAGTTACTTTAAGCTTACCGAGACTTATTATACGGGGAGGCAAGAAGCATAAGAATTTTATAAACCTGAGATAAGAATTAGTAATTTTTTTTAATATTCAAGAGCGATCGCGCCACAAAATCACTATCGTATAGAGTAAATCAGTATAAATAATCTGATTACTTGTTTGGGCAATAGTTAAGAGGAACATTGCGATAGTGAGCCATAATCTAGACCAATACTACAGAGTCTTAGGACTAGAAATAGGAGCATCTCTTGAAGAAGTAAACCAAGCCTATAAAGATTTAGTATTTATTTGGCATCCAGATCGTCTTCCTCAAGAAAATCATCGGTTAATTCAAAAATCAGCAGAAAAGTTAAAAGAAATTAACCATGCGCGGGATTTGCTGCGCTCGTTCCATCGTCAAAATAAGCAAAGTCCTACTTATAATCGATCGACACCTCAATCCCATACTTATCGTCAAACTTATCAAACACCCAAAAATTCTTACTCTACTCGTCAAACTTATCGTCAAAGCGATCGAACACCCAAAAATTCTTACTCTACTCGTCAAAGCTACCAATCATCTAGCAATTCTGAGTCTAACCGCCAACAAACTAAGGCTAAGACTAAGCAAACCAATTATTATTACTATTCCAATACGGGTAATTCTTATTACAGACCCTACTATAAAGATATGAGAGGAGTCGATCTCAGTCGGGCTAATCTTCAAGAAAAAGACCTCTCTGGCAGAAATTTACATCAAGCTAATCTTAGCTATGCCAACTTGAGTGATAGTTTTCTCCACAAAATTATTTTAGAAGAAGCTAACCTCAAAGGTGCAAATCTTTTTCGGGCTAATTTGTTAGGGGCTAATCTCCGAAAGGCAAACTTGCAAGAAACTAATTTAATTGGTGCGGACTTAAGCGGTGCGGACTTAAGCGGTGCAGATTTAACTGGGGCAAAAATTGCTATCAATCAAAAAATTATGGTTAAGTTAACCGCCGTTAAGTTAACAGGGACTATTTTACCTGATGGTTCGATTCATTCTTGAACAAGCTGCATAGTCATTCCAATTAATTTCCGCAGCTTTATCGCTGATGCTGGGAGCATTGTTAGTCGTTAGTTGTTAGTCGTTAGTCGTTAGTAAAACAATAGGACTTTTTCTGATTATTTTTGTTAGTCAACAGACCTAATTTTATACCTAATGAAGTACTAATGTGCGTTAGGTGACTTCTTGGTGAGGTAATCGCTAAAGTAAGTTTATAAGCCAAGCAAAGATGTAACGGAAGCAACAATATTTCCCTAAAGTTTTCCCAAACATTCTAAGCCTGGCAATAAGTAACCCGAACTTGATTAGAACTCAAGTAAGGTTTAAGTCAAACAAACTCAATTTTAAGGATACAACAAATCATGTCCCACAACCAAGAATTATTTACAGAAATTATCCCTAGTGAAGAAGCCAATCTTGCTGGTGGTAGTGGTCGTCACCGTCGCCGTCGTCCCGTGAATACTGCTAGTGCGGATGCTACCGCCGATGCTTTTGGTCGCAATACCGACACCTATACTTTTACTGACGCTTTTGTCAGACAAGGGCATCGTTCTTCCTCTACTTCTAGCTCTTACGCTGAATCTTACTAATTTCCTAGGGTGGGGTTAACCTCACCCTTACCCGTTTAATCAAAAATACAACCATCATGTCTGACACCAAACAACTATTTACTGAAATTACCCCTAGTGAAGAAACTAGTCTATCTGGTGGTAATCGTCGTAGTCGGGGTCGTTCAAAATTGAAGGCTAATGCTGATGCTACTGCTGTAGTTATCGGTGATGCTCAAAGAACTGACGTTAGAACTAATACTAGAACTCATGTTACCGATCGCCTAATTCTTGCTCATGCTTTTAGTTTTGTCAGAGTCATCTTATAGTCTGGCGAAAAATAGCAAAACCCACAGAGATTAAGACCACACAGCACAAATAAATCTACTGTTGTGGTCATCACCGTAGCATCAATTTTAATTCTCATTATCTGATGAAAAGACGGAGACAAAAAATGAGAAATTTTAGTCGCTCCACCAGTAGACAAAGAAATAGCAGTCATTCTGGTACGAGACATTATGCCAGAAGCTCTAGTACTTCTGTTGCAAATAGTTCTTACCAACAAGCTGCTATTAACATTGATTCCCAGAACCTCAGCTTACCTTATCTTCTCAGAGTCAACCTGGAAGGTACTCAACTAACTGGTCATGTCAAAGTAGATGGCAAAGTAATTAAACAATTAAATCTAAATAACCATCAGTTTAATATATCGCCCTATCTATCGAGCGATAAAAACACTATCGAAATTTTAGCCGAATACGATCCTCCCTCATCGGTTGTAGAAATAGAGCTTTTGGGTTGTGATACGAGGGTAGTTCAGCAGACTAGTGGCAGTGGAGTCTTAAATTATACTTTGATTGTGACAGTAACATGAAATACCAACTCGTCCAACAATATAGTGAAGAAGATTGCGGTGCTGCTTGTCTTGCTAGTATTGCCAAACATTACGATCGCATTTTTACTCTTAACCATATTCGGGAAGCAGTAGGTACTGGACAATTAGGCACAACCTTACTCGGACTGAGACAGGGAGCAGAAATTTTAGGTTTTAATGCTCGTTCTGTCAAAGCTTCATCAGAGATTTTCGATCGCATCAATGAAGCACCCCTACCTGCTATTATCCACTGGAAAGGAGAACATTGGGTTGTTTTATATGGCAAAATTCGTAACAAATTTGTAGTCGCCGATCCTGCTATTGGCATTCGCTATTTAGAAAAGCGATCGCTCTTAGAAGGCTGGATCGATGGGGTTATGCTGTTGTTAGAACCAGATTCTGTTCGTTTTTGGTCGCAACCAGATGATAAGGAAAAAATTGGGGGCATTGGTCGGTTTTTAAAGCGAGTTTTACCCTATAAAGGCATAATCGGACAAACTCTGGTACTTAACACTTTTCTGGGGATACTTTCTCTGGCTTCTCCCTTTTTAATGCAAATTCTTACTGATGACGTGTTAGTGCGGGGAGATACGCAACTCTTAACTAGAGTGGCGATCGCTGTATGTGTGATGCACCTCATTAGCAGTAGTATTCGTCTAGCTCAGTCTAATTTAATCGCTCATTTTTCTCAACGTTTACAGCTAGGACTTATTTTTGAATTTGGCAGACAAATTTTACGTTTGCCCTTAAGCTACTATGAGTCCCGTCGTAGTGGGGAAATTGTCAGTCGTCTAGAAGATATTGAAGAAATCAATCAGTTAATTTCTCAGATAGTCGTAAGTCTACCCAGTCAGTTTTTTATTGCTGTAGTTTCTTTCAGCTTCATGCTGTTTTATAGTGCCAAACTTACTACTGTGGCTGTAGCTATTTCCTTGGTAATGACTCTGTCGACTATAGTTTTTCTACCTACCCTACAACAAAAAATTCGTAATGTTTTAGTACTATCTTCCGAAAACCAAGGGGTGTTAGTCGAAACTTTTAAAGGAGCAATTACTCTCAAAACAACCAATGCAGCAAGTCAATTTTGGGAAGAATTTCAAATCCGTTACAGTCGTCTGGCAAACTATACCTTTCGCACCATTCAAATCAACTTCATTAATGGTATTTTTTCTAATTTTGTTGCCAGTGTCGGTACTGTTGTTTTGCTCTGGTTTGGTAGTACTTTAGTTATTGAGGAAAAATTAACCATCGGGATGTTACTGGCATTTATTAGCATGAACGGTAACTTTAATTCTTTTGTCGATACCCTAGTGGGTTTTGTCGATGAAATTACCCGCGTTAAAACTGCTACCCAAAGGTTAACCGAAGTTATCGATGCTACCCCCGAAACCAAAGATGGGGTGAAAAAACCCTCGGTCAAAATTCCTGGCAATGCAACCATCACTTGTACTAATTTGCAATTTCATCATCCTGGCAGACTCGATCTCCTCGAAGACTTTTCAGTTACTATTCCTGGCGGACGGGTAATTGCTCTTATTGGTAAATCTGGCTGTGGTAAAAGTACTTTAGCCAAACTCATTGCCAATTTATATCAACCTCAATCTGGCAATATCAATTTTGAAGGTTATAACCAGCAAGATATAGCTTTAGATTGTCTGCGTCAACAAGTAGTATTAGTGCCTCAAGATGCCCATTTTTGGAGTCGATCGATTCTCGATAATTTCCGTTTGGGTAATCCCCATCTTAGTTTTGAACAAATCGTTAAATCCTGTCAAATTACTGGTGCTGACGAATTTATTAGTAAACTTCCCGATAAATATCAAACTGTTTTAGGCGAATTTGGCTCTAATCTCTCTGGGGGACAAAGACAGAGATTAGCTCTAGCAAGAGCAATAGTCAACGAACCACCCATCCTCATTTTAGATGAGTCTACAGGCGCGCTCGATCCAGTAAGTGAAATTCAGGTACTAGACTCCCTACTCAAACATAGACAAAACCAAACCACAATTTTAATTAGCCATCGTCCTCCCGTAATCCAGCGTGCAGATTGGGTTGTGATGTTAGAAGAAGGTAAATTAAAACTCCAGGGTACTCCAGAGGAACTACATTATCAGTCGGGAGAACATCAGAAGTTTTTGATGGTGTGAGTGATTGTTAGTAGTTAGTTGTTGGTTGTTAGTGGTTAGTTGTTAGTTATATGAATTTTAATTTTAAAAATTATGGATACAACAGTTATTCTTATCAAACCAGTAGAGGAACTATTTACTGAAGCCGAACTAAAGTGGAACTTATCGGCAATTTACGCGAAAATTGAAACTACTAAAAATAAATTATTTGGCGAGAAACAAATTACTTCCTTACAAAAAACTATTTTACGAGGATTACTATGTAAATATACACCTCAACAAATAGCTGCTCGCCTTCCAGAAGACTTAGAAGAAGTAGAACAATTAGTTAATAACCTAAGTTGGAAATTATACAGATGTGTTAAAGCTGCCACTGGTATCGAAACAAATAATCTAGAGAGTTATAAAAATATTCCCGACTTATTAAAAACAGCAGGATATCAAACTAAAATTACATCCCAGTTTGGGGATAAGCAATTACTACCAAAAGTAGACATAGATAGAAGAGATCGCCTCCCTAGCTACCGTAACACCGCGATCGTCTCTCAACAAAATGCCATACTGCATATAACCTCGGATTCACAGCTAATACCTACTCCCCTTCAGGAAACTACAGATTTACTACCCCCCGATCGCCAGCCAGGTAGATTAAATATTATTCCTCAAGAAGAAGCACTAGCCTTAGTCGATGCTGATGACTTTCTTCCTTCGATAAATCGCTGGACTAAATTAGGAGGAATGTTTTTAGTTACATCTGTAGGTATGGCGATCGCACTTGCTGCTTTTACTCCCTATCATGTTACCGTCAAGGCACAAGCTAAAATACGACCTGCTGCTGGATTAAAAATAGTAGAAGCAGAGACAGGTGGGACAATTGTTGCTATTCGGGTTGAAGAGAATCAAATAGTCAAACAAGGAGATGTTATTGCTGTAGTCGATCGCTCTCGTTTAGAAACCCAAAAAAGCCAATTAGAAAGCAATATTCAGCAAGCTAATTTGCAACTAAAACAAATTGAAGCTCAAATTGCCTCTCAAGATCGGCGCATTTCGGCAGAAAAAGACCGTATTAATCGAGCGATCGCTTCAGCTAAATCTCAACTAACTCTACGCTATCGAGAATATCAAGACAGAAAAATTACCACTAATGCCCAAGTAAATGAAGCAGTGGCTAATTTAAGGTTATCCGAGCAAGAACTATACCAAGCACAAACAGAGTTAACTTCTGCCCAAGCTAGTTTAAAATCTGCCGAAGCTGCCCTGAATTCAGCTATTTCCAAACGCGATCGCTATCAGACTATTGCTGATTCGGGGGCTATATCTCAAAATCAATTAGAAGAAACTAAATTAGAAGTCGAACAACGGAAACAAGATGTAGTATCGAGGCAAGCTGTCATCGACAGACAACACAGAGAAATATCCCGACGCAAACAAGCTATAGCTGCTGCGAGGGCAAGACTGAGCAATGTCCGAGCCTCCCTTAATCCCAGTGATGCGGAAATAGCGATCGCTAAACAAAATATTGCTCAAGAACAAGCGATCGGACAAGCTACTCTAGCTACTTTAAAGCGAGAAAAAGAAGCCTTAATCCAACAAGCAATCGAAATTGCTAACCAACTCAAACGTTACCGTAGCGAACTAGCTCAATTAGAAAAAGACCTCCAACAGACTACCATTAAAGCCTCCGCAGATGGGATCGTCTTTCAACTAAAATTAAAAAATCCAGGTCAAATAGTCTTGCCTGGAGAAGAAATTGCCCATATTGCTCCTGATAGTACATCTCTATCAATACAAGCTTTAGTTCCCGCCCAACAAATTGCTAATGTAGCGGTAGCTCAACCAGTTCAAGCCAAGATATCCGCTTGTCCCTATCCTGATTATGGCACTCTCAAAGGAGTGGTAAGTAAAATCGCTCCCGATGCTTCTATTGCCTCAGGAGGCAACCCCACTGCCTCAAAAAATCCTAGCAAAGCAGTAAGCGGTAATTTTTATGAAGTTAAAATTACGCCAGAAAGTCTCGCTCTTAAGAAAAGAAACAAACAATGTAACTTACAACTGGGTATGGAAGGAATAGCTGATATTATTACCAAAGAAGAAACCGTACTCAAATTTATGCTCAGAAAAGCTCGATTGCTCACAGATATGTAATATTTGGGTGCTAATTTAAGTTTATCGCAGTATGTTAATCTGTTAGGACAAGTTGATTAGATTGTTCGTAAGTAATAAGTAATAAGTAATGAGTAATGAGTAATGAGTAATTAGCTATTAGCTGTAAGCTATAAGCTACAAGAGAGTTTAAAGCTAAAAGCTAAAAGCTTAGAGCTTAGTAATTACCGAACCACCTAATCAGTAATAAATGTCCTAATATAACCTAGACCACTAGGGGGATTGAGTAGAGGATTTGACTACAGTTATCTTTCTGGGAATTTGAGTGGAACTAGAAGGATCGCTCGCTCTAATCTTCAAACTATGATGATAGGTTGAGTTAACTATAAGCTTTTTATTCTTTGGGTCAGTTATCCATTCATAAAGGCTATGAAATGCTTGACAATACTTATTAAATTCTTGCTGAGGTATGGGATAAGGAGAATTTTGCCAAGCTTCTATGGCTTTGTATATCAAAAATAAGGTAGCTCTAGCTTCGATCGAGGAAAGATGATTCCATGACTTATTGCTCCAGTACTGCTCTAGATTATCTCTCAGATTAAAATTAGGATTATTTTGCTTGTACTTAAAACCATCTAAACTCAATGCCAGTTCGATTTGAGATCTAGAAAAAAACTGTTGACTCATCGCAGGTATTTAATTGTTTATGTTCTAAATTCTCATAAGATCTGGGTTATTTTAATGGCTAAATATAGCAAATTCGATCGGCTAAAAGTCTTAATTCGGTAATTTAACCAGAGTCTATATTAGGCTCTTCCGATTTGACTATGCTAAAAAGAAGGGCGATCGCGTTTACTACCGCTGATAAATGCCCGATCTGTCTAATTTCAATAGTGAAGGCGATCGTCACTAGTATTGACCAAATTAATTTGGAGAAATTGAGCAATATTGAATATTGAGTTATTAAAGCTGCATAGCGATCGCCTGATTGAAAATTGCAGAAATTTCGACTTAATAAAATTGCTCCGAAGGCAATAATTATTTTGTCAACGCTCTTACTACATCTCCTCCTTTAAATTAAATGTTTTTAATTACTCCACGATGAATTAATGCTCCTATTGTTTCCAATCGAAACCCCCAACCTTCTGGTAAATTACTATCACCATCATTCTGACCCAAATCTACGTAAATACGTGGTGGCACGAAATAAGTTAAATTATCTGCACCGATTAACTCATCAGCTTTTTCCATGATTCGATCGATGGCGCGATCGAACTCCATATAATTGCTGTAATTTTTTTGTACTTGTTCCTTCACAAAAGCGATAAACTGACGCACAGCAATAACTTTTGGATCGTCTTCCTTTAGAAGAGTATCATTTTGAGGAGTAAGTGGGTTTTCAGGTATAGAAGCATTCGTTTGCGACGATGTAGGAGGAGCAACGCTGATATTTAATTGTTTCAGGATGAGAGGCTCTAGATTTTCTAACAGTCGCGTTTGAGCTTCTACAATCTTTATCTCATTCCCAGTATTTTGACGAGGAAGCAGTGTACGGAAGGCACGACGCAACACTTGGGAAAGTTTGAAAGGGGGAAAGGGAATACTATTGAGTTCAATACCTTTTCCCTGCTCGGCCATTAACCTATCTAGAGGTGGAAGCTCTTCCGATACTACTGGCATTTGAATTTTAAAATTTTTAAATTGAGGGTTTTTACTCATCTTGCTGAGAAGATTTGCTCGCTTACTATTTTGTCGCTTTTGAAGTTCTAATATTTTTATTGCATTCGTTTCATCGCCATCAAGTAACAAAGTTAATCCTGTTTTATTAAAGGGATAAACAGGTGTATTTAGAGCAATATAAATAAATTCAGCACAATATGTTTTATTTTTTAGGTTGTTTAAAAATTCAATCGCGTCGTTAGAACCTAGGCTAGCAAGCGCACAGTTTTTCATAAATTGTTTCAGTGTTGCGCGATCGCAGACTCGGGTAGGATCGCCACCATTAAAGTCATTCTGAGGAAATTCTGCTACTGGGTTCATCAGAGCCATCCAGCAGATAATACTGTTTTTATAGCCACGAGCTTGTTCTTTGCTCACAAAATCAGGAAATAATAGACGTTGAGCAACTGCGATCGAACCCTCTTCACCATACAAACCACCATGATAAGCATCTGGTTCATCAAAGCTGGCAAATGCCTTCTTCCCGTTGCTTATCGCAGGTACAATAGCTCCAGTATGACTTCCTTCATTCTTAATAAAAGCCTCCATCAATTCAAATTTTTCGATTTCATTGGGAGGATAACGAAGGTCGATAACTTGACCGTATCTATCTTTATTATATTGATAGGTACAAATTAACAAACCGTCTCGATCTAAAAACTGAATAATATCATCATGTCCAGAAACGATTTTTTCTTGAGAATCTTTCACTTCCACATCATTTGCGATGCCAATAAATCCTGGAATTTTAATAGTCTCAGTAGAGATCAATGTTTCATCATTGACAATAACTTCTTTATGAAATAATCGTTTCATATCTTTGACAGGTCTACCTCCCTGGTATGTCCGACTTTTTAGGGCATTAAATCCCACATTCAGCAGCCCCACAGATGAAACACAAAAGAAATCAGTCACCAAGCGAGGTTTGAGCTTGAAGAAAAAAATTAATTTAATAAATTAAGAGTAAGTTAGCGTAAATAATACGATAACCTATCGCTCTAAGGAAACTAATTCTCATTAATTATTGATTAATGAGAATTGACAAACAAATAAAACTAATAAATGTTCTTGTCCTCAAGAGAAAAAATAATTATTTAATTAAATTT
>JBFRWK010000018.1:0-10972 GCA_051439545.1 Xenococcaceae cyanobacterium
CTCCGCCTCTGCCTCAGCGAGATCATATCATCATTGTGGGGATGGGAAAAACAGGACAAAAAGTCAAAGTTTTACTAGAAAAGTTTCATCAGCAGCTAGCCATAATTACCTTCGAGCCGAGTTTTTATCAGCAATATGCCCCAAAAATGCCTTTAGTTACGGGCAACATAGAAACTGCATTAACCACAGTTAATCTCTCCCAAGCCCAAAGTATTATCATCGTCACTGATTATGAAATACTTAATTTAGAAACGGCACTGATGGCGAAAAAGATCTCGCCTCAGCTTAATATTGTTTTAAAAACTTCAGGGAAGTGTTACTTCCTTTAGACGAACCTTCTCTAAAAGTAGGCGATCGCTTGGTTATTCTAGCAACTATAGATGGATTACGTCGTATCGAACAAGGATTATTAAACTTAGAAGCCAAACGATGGCAAATTAGAATCGAAAAAGCTTTAACTACCGATGCTATTTTTGATGGAGCTAACACACTCGCCAGAATTACTGGATGCAGCTTAACTTTAGCTAGGAAAACTATGAATCATTTACCCCAAACTTTTCCTGTTTTACTCTATCAACATCAAGCCTATAGATTAGTTCGAGAGTTAAAGAAAGTTTTGGTTGTGTCTGAGTTATTAGCTAAAGATTGAGTGACATCCACCCGACTCTTGTCCTAGTACTTATGCCAAAGATTTTACGAGACATCGAAACCACATCGCTAAACTGCCTACGCGATCGCTATCTGCCTAGCTCCTTAGATAATATAAAGATGTATTAGAACTAACAGACAATGCAAATCACAATTGACATTCGAGAAGAATTAGCCGATATTCTCGCGGATAAGTGGGGCAATTTATCATAAATAGCTCGGTTACTTCTAAACTCGCAATAGTACTCGCGTAATTCTATAAAAATTCTTGTTTACTTTCCTACTTATTTTCCTGCGTCGGTAACTCGCCAGCTTAATTTCATATTTAGCCAGAAGTTCCAGAAAGTAACAACACCGATCGCGATAAAGTTAGAGATATATCTGCCATAAGGAACGTCTTTAAATAACAGATTAAAGCAAAAATTCAAGATTAATACGTTTAATACTAATCCTGCTAAACACACAGCATTAAATTTTAAAAAACGCTTAAGTCTTTTTTGCCAACCCTTTTGCTGTCTGGAAAAATCCGCAAAAGTCCAACTGTCGTTCCATAAAAAATTATTCATAACTGCTACTTCCGCAGCAATGATTTTACTGCGAGTTAATCCCCAGCCTAAAGTACTGGGATCGCTGAGGAGGTATAAAACTGCCATATCGACAAAAACACCGCTAAACCCGACTATACCAAAGCGTAAAAATCTTTTAATCGGCCATAAGGAAAGACGTAATCGCAGTAAATGTTGAATATACTCGATATATTGCTTCCAGGTAACTTTACTTTCTCCTGTTTGACGTTCCCGAAAAACGTAACCAACTTCACCTATCCAGCGAATATTACCTCTACCAGTTACCTCAATCAAAATTTTATAACCTACTGGGCTTAAAGCTTTCCCCACAATGGCATTGCGACGTACCATAAAATAGCCACTCATGGGATCGCTGAGACGACCGATAACTTCTGGTAGAATAACTAAACCGAGCATTTGCGCCCCACGAGAGAGGAAACGACGAATGATACTCCATTCGCTTACTCCACCCCCTTCTACATGACGGCTAGCAACGGCTAAATCTGCCCCTTGTTCCATTTCTCGCCATAGTTGTAGCAAAACCTCTGGAGGATGTTGTAAGTCTGCATCAATTACACCGAGTATTTCTCCTCTTGCTACTTGCCAACCGCGAATTACTGCCGTAGATAATCCTTTTTCCTTTTGTCGGCGCATTACTCTAAGTTGGGGATATCGAGGGGTTAATTCTTGGGCTAATTTCCAAGTACCATCGGGACTATCATCGTCAACGACAATTAACTCGTATTCTCCTGGAATTTCACTATCGAGTAATCCACTCAGAATTTCGACAAGCTCTTGAATATTGCCACTTTCGTTATAAGAAGGAATAATCAGAGAAAATTTAAGAGTTGTATCTGTAGCTGTATTGCTTGCAGAAGGCAATCGATCGATTTCTAATCCGCCAGTGGGAACGGGTAAAAATTCTGAGTAAGAATTCATAAAAATTTAAAGTATAGCTAGTTTAAGAATTAGGTAGACGACGTTGATAGAGATGGGCAGTAAAATTATCTAACTCCCAAGTGCCGATGAGTCTTTCTGTTTTAATTAATTCAAATTCTGGGACTAAAGTTTGTTCTACTTGTTTTTTTTCTACGGCGGTAGCAGGAGAACCCCAGACTGGTCGATCGCTATCTAACCACAGGATATACTTATAGGCTGAAGATGGCGCACTTAGGGTTTTATCTAGGGCATTCGCTAATTTAGCAGAGTTCTGGGCAAGTAGCATTAGGGAAGAATCTGACGGTAAATAATAAGCCAACCGTAACACATGACCCCAAGCATTAGAATTCATAGCAATTAGGGTTGGTTTGGTCGTCTCTTGCTCAATTATGTCTGCTATTTTATGAAACATCCAACGAGAACGCCAAGAAAAATCTGTGATATTAACGGTTAAATAAAATAAAAGTAGGGCTAAAGCTGATATTCGTTTCCATTTTCCTGCTGCTTTTTCGCTCCAAATTGTTAATAACAGTAAACAACCAGGCAAAATAAAAATTAACGATCGCCCCCAACCAAAACCGACGGTAAATTTACCCGTTACCACATCTACCATAATCATCATTAAAAAGGGAAGAATGCCAAAACATAAAGCAACAACTAGCAGTTGACGCTGATTTTCTCGCCAAAGATGAATGATTACTGCGATTAATAGGGCGATCGCGATTATTCCCGATAAAATAATTACCCCAGGAGGCATAATTGTCACCCAATCTCCCCAAACTAGCAGAGGAGTAACCGTATTAATTATTCCCTGGAGATGTTTGCTGATGGTTTCGAGTAAGTTACTACCCGCAGCAAAACGCCCTAAATCTGCATTATTTAATTGTTGTCTCGTTCCCCAAAGTAACCAAGGTAAAGGAATTAATACGCCAATACTCAATCTAATAGCGTGCTGCCACCAACGCTCGATCTCCGTTAATAAAACCAGAATACCCAAGCTAGCTACCACAAAGAGAAAGTAATAAAAAGTCATAAATCCTGCTGCTACGGCAAAAATGAGGATTAGACTCCAAAACCATTGCTTTTTAGCCGTATTACTTTTATTAGTTGTTTCTAAAAATGCCCAACTAGTTAAAACAGTCCAAAATACCAAAGGACAATACATTCTCACGTTAAGAGAATGGAACAGAAAAAACGGGTTTAAACCGAGTAAAGCAGAAAAGAGTAAACCCCCTTTATGTCCTAGTAAATATCTACCAATACCATAAGCGCAACCCATCGCACCGATACTGTATAAAACAGGTAAACTCCGCATGGCTACTTCTGAGTTACCAAACAACCTCAACCAAAAATGTTGTCCTAAGTAGAAGAGAGGGGGATGGGGTTCGGCAACCAAACCCTTGAGTAATTTTTCTAAGGTAGTAAAAACATCACTAAAACTATTTTCTACTGGCAGAGAGAATAAGTTTTGATAACTAGCGATCGCGACAGGAATATCTTTTGGGGTAGAGTATAAACTCTTTTTTCCCGTAGACAAAAGCAAAGATAAAACTTCGTCATACCAAAATTCACGACTACCAAGATGAATAATTCTTAAAATAACAGCTAGAGCGATCGCTCCTAAAAGTAACCATTCCCAGGAAATATATTTGAATATTTTAGACATAGTCTAGATGGCGTTGGTGAATAGATATAATTAGCTATTGGCTAATTAAACAGCAATAAATACAGTCTTACTGACAATTATCGCAATGACCACAGCTAAAATTAATTGCTTCTTTAGTAAAATCGAAAGCAGATAATAAAAATCGCCAACGACATTCTTTAGTTCTCAGATATCGGTTCATCTGCTTCTGCCAACGTCGATACAAAGCTAATAAATTATCCTGAGATAGATTGATATTAGAAGAACATTTTTGATAAGAAAAAGGGTCTTGCCATCGAAGTTGTCCTAAACTATGGAGTATCCCCAAAGCAGTCTTTCCTTCTGGAAATTGTTGTTCGATCGCTGCTATTTTTCCTTGTCTGGGTATTTGTTTGGCAATAATTTGAGCTTTTTGCCATTGTTTGGCTAATTGTTGGGCAAAAAACTGACTTCTTTGTTTATCTTCTGGATTTAACCATCCTGTGGGTTCGCTAACTAAAATTAGGGCATTGGCTGGTTTTTCATCTCTTCCGCCTCTACCGATTTCCTGGATATATTCTGCTAATAATTCTGGTAGCTGAAAATGAACTAACCAACGGACATCGGGTTTATTAATTCCCATACCAAAAGCGGAAGTACAGACAACAAATGTTATTTTTCCCGTCAACCAATCTTGTTCTATACTTCTTCTGGTGTGAGCATCTAATCCTGCATGATAAGCTGCTGTAGAGAAATTAAGCGATCTAAACCATTGGGCTAATTCTTCACTATCTCGACGAGAGCGTACATAAATTAATCCCGACTGCGAAGAGTGTTGTTGAATAAACTTAAGAGTCTGTTGTTTTTTGCCTCTTGGTGTCCAAATAGTTTTTACTTGTAAATTCAGATTGGGACGATAGGGACTCAGTAAAAAAGTTTTTGGTTGTTTTAGTTGTAGAGTTTGGACGATCGCTTTTTGAGTAAAAGAATCTGCTGTAGCGGTAAAAGCAGCGATCGCGATTTTTGTGCCTGGTGGTTTATTTTTGAGTAAGCTAGGACGTACTATCTGTAAACGCCTGTAAGCTGGACGAAAAGTAGTCCCCCATTGCATTAAACAATGAGCCTCATCTAAAATTAGACTATTTATTTTAATCTGGGGTTGAGCTATTCTTTGCCAAACGGGAAGAGAAAATAGAGTTTCTGGGGATAGATATAATAACTTTAGTTGCTGTTGTTCGATCGAACTGAAGATTTGTTTTTTTCGATCTCTAGATAATTCACTATGTAAAAGGGCAGCAGGTAAATGACGTTGTTGTAATTCTTTAACCTGATTTTCCATCAACGCCACTAAAGGGGAAACAACTAAAGTTAAACCCTCTTGCACCAAAGCAGGTAACTGGAAACAAAGAGATTTCCCCGCACCAGTAGGCAGCACTACCAGAGTATCTCGTGACTGTAATAAACTCTGAATTACTTCTTTTTGAGGATAACGAAAACTTTCATAGCCCCAAAATTGCTTTAAAGTAGAATTAATTTGCTGCCAAAGATCGATAGCGGTAGGACGCATCTTTACTCAAGTATTAATTATCTCTGCTCCCATTATAGGTTTGATAAAAATGTCTTTTCATGACGTATGATAAAACTTCATTAAAAACCTAGACAAATATTGACATATATAGATATTTATCCCAAACTTCAGCAGCTATAATCTAGCTATGAGACAAGTAGAAAAGCATTTAATTAAAACAAATCACAAGTATTATCAAGAAATAAAAAGATTATGCTTTTTATCGAAAAACCTTTATAATGCCACTCTTTATCTATTAAGACAGCATTTCTTTTCAGACTCAAAACTTATTTCGTACAACCAAACTTACCATAGAATCAAAAATTCTTCTGATTATAAAGCTCTTCCAGCCAAAGTCTCTCAGCCGATCATTAAGCAAGTTTGTACTAATTTTGAATCGTGGTTCAAAGCTTCAAGGGAATATTATCAAAACCCAAATAAATTTAAAGCTAAACCGAAAATACCTAAATATAAACACAAAGTAACGGGAGCAAATAAACTAACTTATAATTATCAAGCAGTATCCAAATCTTTTCTTAAAAAAGGATTGGTTAAACTAAGTCAAACTAATTTAGTGTTCAAAACCAAGCAATCGAAGCTCGCAGAAGTCAGACTAATTCCGAAAAATAATGGAAGTTATTTTTTAGAAGTAGTTTATTCAGTAGAAGAAAAGCCAGTTTTGATTAATAACAATAGAATAGCTGCTGTAGATTTAGGACTTAATAACCTAGCTACTGTAGCAACTAACTGTCTGGATGTTAAACCAATAATAATTAATGGCAGACAGATAAAATCGACAAACAGATGGTTTAATAAAAGAAAAGCTTTTCTAACTTCATTACTACCTAAAAAACGGACATCTCACGCATTTGAGCAAAGCTCAAATGTCGTGTCCTCTACTTTTACTTCTCACAGATTAAATAGACTCTCAGTCAAAAGAAACAGCAAAATCGACTATTATCTACACAAAGCTAGTAGACAAATAATCAATTATTTAGTGGACAATAAGATTAGTCACTTAATAATTGGAAAAAACGAGAACTGGAAACAGAATCTCAATATTGGTAAAAAGAATAATCAATCTTTTACCAATGTTCCTCATGCCAAGTTGATAGAAATGTTAACTTACAAAGGGCAGTTTGAAGGAATAGCCGTAACCATAACCGAAGAATCCTATACCAGCAAAACTAGCTTTTTAGATGGTGAAGAGCCAATTAAACAAGAGGTTTACTTGGGAAAAAGAATAAAACGAGGATTGTTCTCTTCCTCAAAAGAGATCAAAATCAATGCTGATTTAAACGGTGCTTTACAGATAATGAAAAAAGTAGTTGGGAATTCTGTTTTTAACAGTGACTCAATATTGAGGTACGTAGTTTACCCAAAAGTAGTTAATGTTAACTCACTTTGAAGCTAAAGATATTTGTCTATATTTTTAGTAACTATATCCTATATAAATATATTCTGTTATTGGCTCGACTCAATCAATTGAAGCTTATAGCTTGTAGCTGGAGAGCCTTTTTGGTTTTGGTCGATCGAATGGTGTTTGAGTAGTTTATTTAAGGGAAAGAGCTAATGCAATTACCAGCCTTTAAGTTAGAAAGATTCTTTGCCCAATACGAATTTTTAGCACCCTATCTGCTTTGTTCTTCTGATTGTGAAGCAATGACGATCGAAGAATTGCTGAGTCTAGAATCAGGCGCAGCATCTAAATTCCATCAAACATGGTTGGGTTATACCGAAACGCAGGGTAATCCCGAATTACGGCAAGCAGTAACGGGTATTTATCAAAATATGGGAATTGACGATATTCTGATTCATGCCAGTGCAGAGGAAGCAATTTTTATTTTTATGAACGTTGCTCTTAAAGCAGGAGAGCATTTAATCGTACATTATCCTTGCTATCAGTCTCATATATCTATTGCTCGATCGATTGGTTGCCAAGTCAGTGAGTGGAGGAGTTTTGAAGCAGATGATTGGGATTTAGACTTAGATTGGCTACAAGGAGCAATTCAACATTGGCACTCCGTCAGGGAGATAAAATTATTCAGCGCAATCGAGGAATTATTGCTACAAATATTGAAATATGCGCTCGCTTTTTCTCAGAACATGGGGATATTTTTAACTGGAGTCCTCCCAAAGGAGGCTCGACAGCATTTCCCAGCCTTAAGCAAGGGCTAGATGTCGAAGAATTTTGCCTCGACTTATTAGATCGGCAGGGTATTTTATTATTACCTAGCTAATAGCTAATAGCTGATAGCTGATAGCTATAAACTTAAATCTGTGTAATTAATTTTGTTTAGGTACTTACTTGTGACTTTGGCTATTCCCTGGTTTCTATTGGGAATGACTATATATACACAAATATTGTCTTAACAACTCACTTCTTTAATCTGTACCAACAACTGTTCTAGACTGGGGGCAGGTTCGAGACAAGATGAACCCTGACAAACTAAGCCGACAGCATCATTAGGTAAATCGGTAGCTAACCTACAAACGCTAGTAGGTAAATACCGAGACATCAAAGATAACAACTGTTGTGATGTAGTTTTAACTGAATTGCCATAAATAAACCAATCTAAAGCAATAAACAGACTGGGGCAAGCTTGAGGAGAGCGATCGAGGATAATGGCAAAAGCTTGTAGAGCTTGCTGCGCTCGATCGAGATAATCTAAATTATCGGTTAATAGAGCCAAACGGACTAAATTAGCGATCGCCACACCGTTAGCAGAAGGAACGGCATTATCAGTATAATTTCTTTCTCGTACCAATAAATCTTTCCCACTATCCTCTGCATTGTTATAATATCCGCTCATTTCCCCACTCCAGAGTAAATTGTCCAACTCCTGTTGAATACGGACTGCATCTTCTAACCATCGAGCGTCTGTGGGAGAAGCAGCTTGTAAATCTAGCAAAGCCTTAATAAAAAAAGCGTAATCTTCTGCTTGTGCGGGTACTGCGGGTTGCCCATCATAATTTAAGCGGTAAAAGCGTCCATCTACCCATTGTTGTTGCAAAATAAAATTAGCTGCACCTTTAGCTAAAGTTAGATAAGATTCTTCCCCAAATACACTGTAAGCTCTAGCGAGTCCAGAAATTACTAAACTATTCCAAGCAGCAATCATTTTAGGATCGGTAACTGGAGGAATACGACCAGACCAATTACCTGTTTTTGCTTCCCGATTATTTTTAGCAGGAGGAAAAGTATCTATTTCTGTGGAAGTTTGACCGTAGCGTAAAACAAACAGTTTGAGTAAAATTTCTTCTAAACTAGGAGCTAATTCTCCTGGATGTAAACGTTGTAGCACATTACTGCCTTCAAAATTACCTGAAGGGGAAATAGCAAATTCTGTTTGTAGTTCTGCTAACTCTTCCGCCGTCAATAATTCTTCTAATTCCGTATAATCCCAAACATAAAAAGCACCCTCTTCTGGCTCTTCGGCAGTAGAATGGGTAAAATTATCTGCATCTTGAGCAGCATAAAAATAGCCTTCTGGCGCAGTCATTTCTCGTTTCAGCCAATCTACCGTTTTTGCTACTGCTCGTTGAATAGCTGGCTCTTTTAGCCCATTACTCCATAAATTAGCTAAATACTCTAAAATTTGACCATTATCGTAGAGCATTTTTTCAAAGTGAGGGACTGTCCAGGTAGAATCGACAGTATAGCGATGAAAACCTCCCCCCACATGATCGAAGATTCCCCCTAAAATTAAATCCTCTCCTCGCTGACGAGATAAAGCAGAGCCATCATAACGAAATTCTCGATCGAATCTCGTACCTCGCAAAGCAAGAGCAGCATAGGGAATCATCGGAAAACTAGGGCCAGCAGACTCTCTAGGACTAATTACGGCAGTATTAACTTCTATGCCTCGATGTAACAATTCTGCTGTAAGAGAATCGCTCGTTGCTGTGGGTAAAATACTCGACTGTTGGAGATTATTAACAATTTCGCTGGTGAAAGTTTGGAGCTTTTCTTTTTCAAAATCGTAAAACCTGCGTACTGCTTCTAGTATCTGTAAAAAACCAGGACGACCATAACGGGGTTGAACGGGAAAATAAGTTCCTCCATAAAAAGGTATTAATTCATCTGGGGTTAAAAAAATGTTGAGAGGCCAACCGCCTTGACCAGTCATCATTTGTAATGCTTGCATATAAATGCTATCTAGGTCTGGTCTTTCTTCCCTATCTACCTTAATGGGAATAAAATTAGCATTCATAAACTGAGCGATCGCCTCATCGGCAAAAGCTTCTCCCTCCATTACCGTACACCAGTGGCAGCTAGAATAGCCAATAGAAAGAAAAATAGGTTTATTTTCTGCTTTTGCTGTTTCTAGAGCTTCTTCACCCCAAAACCACCAATCGATGGGGTTATCTTGATGCTTGCGTAGATAAAGACTCTGGGCATGAGCAAGGCGGTTAGGCATAATTAATAGATTTGCTTAACAATTTTTTTAATTTTATCGAGATCTCGATATCTATGCTCGCTCTTTACCTATACTTGGGTCAAGAATTATCTAATCTCTAGAGTTAAAGAAAGGTATTTGTAAAATTTACCTTTAAAAATAGCAAGGCATAGTCAGGCATTTAATAATATTGAAGAATGTATAGTTTAGTTTGCTTCATGGTCAAACCGCAAATTACTGTTCGACTTTCTCCATCCCTTCTTGCCGAACTCAATCACTACGTTGAGAATACTGGTACGTCAAAGACTGATGTGGTAGTCAGTGCGATCGCGACTTACATTGGTTGTAGTGAGAGTGTACGGATAAACCAAAGGGTAGCTGAATTGGAAGTCCAAATGAAGGAATTAAAGACTTTGGTTAAATCTAGCTCAGGTGTAAGAGAGGTTGAAACGTGAAAATTGAAATCCAAGGACAAGATGCTGTCACAGCTACTGAGGAATTGTTGAGCATTGTTAGAAAGGAAGGACTTGAAGGAAGTTATCAAATCCTTGAGGAAGTAGAACGAGGAGAGGTTAACACAACTATAGCCACCATTGCTGCAAGTGTTGTGATTGCAAGTGGAATGGTTAATATTGCGGAGCAGATTTACCAGTGGAAAGAGAGGTACTTTCAAGCCTCTAGCGATCCAAGAATTGAGAAGGTTAAGATTGTTGCTCCTAATGGTAAGCGGTTGTTACTCAAAGATGCCACAGTAGAGCAGATTAAGGAAATTCTCAAGGATTAGTACAGTAACAATGAAAATACTCCACCTTGACCTCAAACCAATTGGTAATGACTATGCTGAGTTCCGTTATTTTTGGGACAATTCCAAAGATTACCAGCCCCATAAGCGTTCTCTAGCTGAAGTAGAGGAACAAATTAGACTAGCAGAAAGGGACTACTATACCAGACTTCCAGAAGATTATGTCAAAACTGGTCAGGCACTTTATAATTGGTTGGATGGGAGCGATCGCATTTTAGCCAATGCGCTACAAGAGCCACATTCTGAAGGTTTGGTAATAGCGATCGCCACAGATAAGGGACTAGCTCATCTGCCTTGGGAACTGTTGACTTCTAGTGGTCAATTTATTATACATACTTATACAAAGCTATAAATAATGTATAAGTATGCGACCCCATGAATTTGCGGAACAAGTAGGAGTATCGGTAGAGACATTGAGAAGATGGG
>JBFRWK010000019.1:0-4848 GCA_051439545.1 Xenococcaceae cyanobacterium
TCAATTTTAGCAAGACTCAGCGGAATATCCAGAACCAAGTTACACAAAAATGATGGGTCAGAGTTAGAGTAACCGATAAGAGCGGATAGTGTCCGCTCACTCTAGTATTATGTCGTCACTTTTAAATGCTGCATACTACCAAGGTCTCATACCTGGGGAGATAATTCTTGTTTTCCAATCAGCTAGCCCGAATCAAGCTATTCAATGATTAGTATGCGGTAATTAGGCGATTAGAGAAGTAGAGACCGCCAATTGAATCCTTGCGAGCGAAATTGAACATTAGCGCAAAATCCGATTTTAATCAACACCCAGAATCACATTGAAAGCAGGAGATTGATCGCAGCTTTATTGTATCTTGACAAAGAAAATTGGGAACGAAATCTATAGCATTTGCAGGAGAATCGAGTAAAAAAATGTCTAATTATGTGGCTCTAAAAAAAATGCCACAACCTCAAATTGGCTCGTTGATTCGCCAATTACGAGAAGAGATGCAATTAACTCAAGAGGAGTTTGCCTCTGATTGTGGTGTGGTTTTTTCTACGGTTAATCGTTGGGAAAAAGGAAGAGTCTGCCCTTCTCCAATGGCTTTGAAATTAATTCAGGTCAAATTAGAACAAATTGGCGATCGCGGTCGGGAGTTATTAGAAAGATACCAAAATAACGGAGCGTACAAGCGGAACGATTCGATTCGGGGGACAGATCCTTACTTTCCCAATTAGAAAGAAATTTATTGGAAAATATTATGAAAACCATATATACCCCAGGGTCGATTGTCGCTTGCCGAGATCGCCAATGGGTAGTTATGCCCTCAGATCTAAAAGAAATTATTCGTCTGCGTCCCCTTTCGGGCAACGAAGCCGAAATATGCGGGATATTTACCGATCTAGAAGGTGAATTTAATAAAATTGATTCGGCTCGGTTTCCCTTACCCGATTGGCAGAATATACAAGACCATACTGCGGGAAAGTTATTGTTAAATGCTGCTAAATTAAGTCTGCGGAATGGGGCTAATTCTTTTCGTTGTTTGGGTCGTCTGAGCGTAACGCCTCGTCCCTATCAAATCGTACCTCTTTTAATGGCATTACGCCTGGAGATAATTAGACTCTTAATTGCCGATGATGTAGGTATTGGTAAAACCGTCGAAGCTGGTTTGATTGCCCGTGAAATGTTGGATCGCGGGGAAATTAAACGTCTGGGAGTATTATGTCCTCCAGCTTTATGCGACCAGTGGCAAAAAGAACTCAAACAGAAATTCAATATAGATGCGGTGGTAATTCGCTCTGGTACGGTTGCCAAACTAGAACGTAATTTACCATCCAATAGCAGTCATATTTTTAGTTATTATCCCCATATTATCGTTAGTCTAGACTATGCTAAAAGCGATCGCCGTAGGTCGAGTTTTTTAGCTCATTGTCCCGATCTAGTAATTGTGGATGAAGCCCATACTGCTAGTAATCGAAATGATAGAGAAACAAAACAACAACAGCGATATCAATTAGTTAAGCAAATTTCTGAAAAACAAGACCGTCATTTAGTCTTATTAACTGCGACACCTCACAGTGGTATTTCTCAATCATTTTTATCCTTGTTAGGGTTGATCGATCCAGAATTTGCTAATTTCAGTAGATCACAAACGTTTTTAGAAGGTTTATGGAATGCGGTTTTCAGCCGATATCCCCTAAGGCTAAAAACTAGGTGTATCAGCTTCGGGGGCGCGATCGCTTTGACAATTGGCGATCGCCAATTGTTAGTCAACAACTCGATCGCGTCGGCTGAAAACCGCATTATTTCGTGACTTTGTGATCTACTGAATTTAGATTTAGATAATCTTCCTGAACCTCAAAGAAAAGAATTAGCCCGTCATTTCGTGCAGCGTCGTCGTGCAGATGTGTGTCAATGGATGGACAAAGAAACTCCTTTTCCCGAAAGAGAATCTTTGGAATCTGCCTATCAATTGTCTTCAGAATATCGGGAATTATTTGAGCAAGTTTATAATTTGGCGCGAGGATTAATTAAAGAAGAAGACAATCCCAGTTTGAGTTACGCGCAAAAGCGGGGACGTTATTGGTCGGCTTTAGCTATCATTCGCTGTGTCATGTCTTCTCCTGCTGCTGCGGTGGCTACTTTATCTCGGCAACTTGGAAAAGTAAAAGATACGGAAGTTGTAGAAGAGTTGGATGAAGAGTTATCTGCGACCTATGTTTATGATGAGACGGAAACCGAAAAAGCGATCGATATCAATCCTACTTCGGTAGTAGAACAGGTACAGCAAACTTATAGTGAATCACAGAAAAGGAAATTAAGAGAGTTTGTCAAACAAGCCGAACAGCTTAAAGGCAAGCAAGACAGTAAATTACAGCAAGTTATTGGCTTAGTTCGAGATTTACTGGAAGAAGGATATAAACCAATTATTTGGTGTCGTTATATTGCTACAGCTAACTATGTGGCAGAAGCTTTAAAAGATAAATTTGAAACTAAAAAGAATAACACTACCAGAGTAATTGCCATTACAGGAGAACAGTCGGAAGAAGAAAGAGAAATTCGACTGCAAGAGTTACAAAGCTATCCTCAAAGAATCATGGTAGCTACGGATTGTTTGAGTGAAGGGGTTAACTTACAAGACCATTTTTCTGCTGTTATTCATTACGATCTCCCCTGGAATCCCAATCGTCTAGAACAAAGAGAAGGAAGAGTCGATAGATACGGACAAACAGCTACAAAAGTTAAATGTATCGTTCTTTACGGTCAGGATAATCCCATAGATGGGGCGGTATTAGATGTTTTAATCCGTAAAGCCAACAAAATTCACCGCGCTTTAGGTATTAGTGTACCCGTCCCAATGGAGAGTAATTCAGTACAAGAAGCCGTATTTAAATCTCTGTTTGACAAAGTAACGGAAGTAAAACAATTATCGTTATTTCCTCACGGCACTCAATGGGGCGAAGTAAATTCGCCCCCCGCGCCTCCCGAAGCAGAGCAATTAACCTTAGATTTGGTGATCAATGATGCTCCTATTGTGGAAGTACACCAGAGTTGGGATAGGGCAGTAGAAAGAGAAAAACAAAACCGTACCCGCTTTGCCCAAAGAGCTATTAAACCCGAAGAAATTAAGCAAGAACTAGAAGAAAGCGATCGCGTCTTAGGCCAGCAATTCTCAATTTGAAGATTTCCTGACGGAAAAGTCGGTATAACTTATGGGATAATTGGTCTTTATTTGCTGGCATTATGAATATAACACCTCGGCAAACTCTAATAATTACAATTCTCGTTCTTTTCTTAGGTAAATATATCAACAAAAAGATTGCCTTTTTGCGAAATTTCAATATCCCCGAGCCGGTAACAGGGGGAGTTTTGGCATCAATTTTATTTGGTTTGCTTTACTGGCTCTTCGCCGTTCAGCTCGAGTTTTCCTTAGGAATGCGAGATGTATTCTTGCTCATATTTTTCACAACGATCGGTCTGTCTTCCAAGGTGACAACGCTGCTCCGCGGTGGCAAACCTCTGCTGATCTTGTTGGTAGCAGCAGTCGGTTATTTGATTATTCAGAATCTCACTGGCGTAATCGTTGCGGGTCTAACTGGATTAGATTTGCCAGTTGGAGTTTTGGCAGGTTCAGTATCCCTCAGTGGCGGACACGGCACGACGATCGCTTGGTCACAAACCTTTATGAATAACTATGGAATTACCAACGCGGCAGAAATTGGCATAGCTAGCGCAACATTCGGTCTGATTCTGGGCGGTGTGATTGGGGGTCCTATTGCCAAGCTGCTGATTAACCAACACAAACTTAAATCCACTAGTAGCGAGTCCCTCACCGTTGGGATCGAGCATGAAATGGAGGAGGTGGAGGTGGATTACAACACCATGTTGCAATCCATTTTGGTCATCAGTGTTGCCATTGGTTTGGGTACCCAGCTCAACGTTGGACTGGCAGCGACTGGCTTGAGAATACCCGATTTCGTGGTGTGTCTTTTTATGGGAATTCTCTTGACCAACCTAGTCCCCGCAGCTTTTAAGCACTTGCCTTGGCCCTCGAATACCCCCTCAATGGCTCTGATTGCAGATATCAGTCTCGGCCTATTTCTGGCCATGTCCCTCATGAGTCTCGAACTTTGGAGTTTGCTAGACTTAGCAGGAGCCGTGGTCCTATTGCTAATAGCTCAGCTTGCCATCATTACTCTTTTTGCTATCTTCGTGATTTTTCGGCTTATGGGCAAAACCTACGATGCTGCTGTGATCGCTGGAGGCTATGTAGGTCTGGGCTTGGGGGCAACACCGACTGCTATTGCCAACATGACTGCGATAACTGAAGAATTCGGCCCCTCTCCACAGGCGTTTATCGTCGTGCCACTGGTAGGAGCGTTCTTTATCGATATTTCCAATGCACTAATTATTCAGCGCTTTCTCAATCATATTGGCTAATCACGGCTTGATTCAAGCTAACTCGGGGTAGGTCTATGGCCAACATTCGTATCAAGAAATATGACTTTTCCTCTTCCTTTGATAGCTTGATTCTCATAACTGAAACGCCAGTCAGTAGTATGAAATACAATAGTTAAATTACATACTACTGACTACTGTTCTTTGATGCTGCTCACCTAAACGAAAGCGGATTGTAATATAGAGAACTTCTTTTTCAAGAAGCTCTCATAAGCTATCGACTTAACGGGACTTTGACAAAAAACTAGGTTCAAAAAGGGGTGAAAGCCTTATATATCAATAGTTTAACCTCAAAATAGCTAAATCCTTAATATATCTGGGTTTCAGGCGAATTTACCTCGTCGAGGTAAATTCGCCGTCTGGCAAGGCTTTCACCCCTTTTTGAACGGTAAAATTGTCAAAGTCCCG
>JBFRWK010000020.1:0-54022 GCA_051439545.1 Xenococcaceae cyanobacterium
TTTATTCCATAAATCATTATTTTGATGAATGGAGGAGTTGTCCATGATCAACACAGTTTTTTTAGTGATTTTTTCACAAAATTTATCTATACAGGCGATCACAACATCACTGTTAATGCTACATTGACAAGTATATACTTCTAATTCATTCTGTCTTGTCAAAAATCCCAACACATTTAATCGTTTGCTTTTTTGGCTAGGTACTTCTATTTTTTGGTTCTTTTCTGGCCATGCATAAGGAATATAGGGGATTAAACAAAATCCAGTTTCATCGACATACCTAATTTCTATTTTCCCAATTTGCTCTTGTTGTTTCAGGAACTCTAATTCTTTAACTTTTTGAGTATAAAACTCAGGAACTGGCTCTCCTCCTACTCTTCTTTTAATCCGATCCCATCCCATTTGAACAAATTTTATGACTCTTTTGATGGTATCTTTGCTTGCTGTTACTCCCCATTGCCTATGAATTTTTTCTGGCACTAACCCAAGATTTTTGGGCGTTTCTTTAACCCATTTTTTAATGATTTCTTGTTGATGAATCTCAAAAAGTTTTTGGCGACCTTGACCTGGACGATTATAAAGTCCTACTAACCCAGAAAATTCCCAATTATTAAACCAATTATAAATTGTGTTACGACTGACTTTAAATATCTTCATCAACTCGGATATTTTGTAACCTTCATAACTTAATTGAATACAGTGCGCTCTCTGTCTCACTTGATAGTATTTGCTCTGTTGATAAATTCTTTTTAGTAGTTTTAATGTTTCTTTGGTTAAACCTTTGATATATCTCATCAACTATCCATCCTAGCTCTTATCCTGCCCGCGATCGCACTCTAATTAATTGGCGATCGCGCTCTGTTTTTTGACCCCAAAATAATTATTTAAAACTTTATCAAAAAATATACAAATAATTTTGCTTAAGTACTTAAACGATATGCCGACTCCTGCTGCAACTAAACCCAAACGAGTTTGAGTCATTTCTACTTCTTGAACTATATTAGGGACAAAACCTGCTTGCTGACACAGTTGTAAAAATTGTTCGTACAATACTGGTGCTTTTTGACGAGGGTAAGCAATTATTGGTTCGTTAGCGAGAGATTTAAACGAGATTTTTTCTAATGCAGCTAAAGGATGAGATGCGGGTATTGCCACTAAAATAGACTCTTCTCCTAGCAAATATAAACTCAGAGAATTAGATCGATCGCGAATAGGAGGATGGAGAAAGCCTACATCTATTTGCTGGTTTTGTAATGCTTCTACTTGATCTTCGGTACAAATCTCCGTCAAACTTAATTCTACATTAGGGTAAATTTGGCGAAACTTATCTAGTATTTCTGGTAAGACTGTATGTAAAGCAGAAGCAGTAAAACCAATCTTGATTTGTCCTATTTCTCCACGGGCTACTTGTCTGGTTTTTTCTACTCCTTGTTCTATTTCTAAGAGAATTCGCCTGGCTGTTTCTAAAAATATTTCTCCTGCTGCGGTAAGTTCGATCTTTTGTTTGGCGCGATCGAATAGTCGTACTTGTAATTCTGTTTCTAAGGCGCGAATTTGTTTGCTTAAATCAGGTTGAGTTAAATATAGTTTCTCCGCAGCATTACTAAAGTGTAATTCTTCGGCAACGGTAACAAAATATCTGAGGTGACGCAATTCCATAGCCAACCTATAACTATTAGTTATTATCTTATGTCCAAATATGCCTGGCAGTTTCACAAGTATTCTCTTTACCGTAAAGAAAGATAAAGAACACGAAATTTTACTTAAAAATTTTTAACAAAAAGCTTTAACTAAATGAAAAAAATAAGTTTAGCTGGCAGTTTTTTATTATCATCTTTTGGGATTGCCTCCAGTGTCCAGGCACAAACGTACAGTGAGGTTTATATCTTTGGCGATGGTCTTTCTGATACTGGTAATACCTTTAATGCTACTCTGGAAGCTTTTGGAGAAGGGATTCCTCCATCTCCGCCTTTTTTTCAAGGACGTTTTTCTAATGGCCCGCTTTGGGTAGAAGTTTTAACTTCTGAGTTAGGTTTACCCTTCGATCGAAATAATAATTTTGCTTTTGCTGGAGCAACATCGGGATTCGATAATGTAGGTGGCCCTCTTGAAGATGGGGATATTTTAGAATTATTAGATTCCCCAGGACTATTAGGACAGATCGAGAATTTTAGCCTTGCCAACCCTATTGCCGATCCCAGTGGGCTTTATATCTTAGAAACGGGTGCTGACGATTATTTATCAGGACAGACAAACATCACAACAGTTATTACAAATATTGAAACAGCAATAAATTCTCTAGTTGCTTTAGGGGGTCGAGATATTCTGGTGACTAACTTACCCGATCTAACCTTACTTCCATCGACTCAAAATAGCAATGTTGCGGGAAATCTCCCCGCTTTAATTCAACAACATAACTTAAGATTAGAAAATACTCTCAACAATTTAGAGCGATCGCTTAGTTCTGAAGTCAATCTAATCCCCTTCGATCTAGACAGCTTATTCACAGAAATTATTAGCGATCCAAATCAATTTAACTTAACTAATGTCACAGATGTCTGCTTTGACGGAAATACTATTTGTGAAAATCCTGACGAGTTATTCTTTTGGGCTGGCTTAAATCCCAGTGCAGTAGGACAACAAATCATTGGGGAATCAGCTTTTTCAACGATACAACAAGCAAATTCTGTTTCTGTTGCCGAACATACTTCTGGAATCGGATTATTAGTTTTAGGGCTTCTAAGTTTAGCTATTGGTTTAGCTATTGGCAGTAAAAGTCATAAAAATAATACATAAATCGAAAAATAGCCAAAATATTGTTTTATAAAAGTTTAAATACCGAAATTATGAAATTTTTAATCAAACAACCTAAATTAATTGTTGTTAGTTTAATTGGTATGGGAATGGCATCGATCGCCATATTACTAACTATCCTCAACTCAAGAGTCAAAATTATCGAAGTTCCCGAACAACTTACCCAACCAGTTCAATTTACAGGAAGACATTTACTCGTTGCTTCGGATGCGGATATGGTAGCAACTGCCTATGCTGATGGGAAATTAGACCAGGTAGAAGATATTGAAGATGCTTTGACAGTAGTAGATTTACCTTTAGATCGAACTAATCCTGCTGTTACTGAAATTGAAGCTTCTAACTCGGTAATGAATTGGCCTCAAACTGTTATTGCTTCCCCTGATGGCACTAAAGCATATGTTATCGAAACTAGGGGACAAGTTCCTAATAATATTCAAGAATTTGATGATGTTTGGGCAGATATGCCTTCAGGAGAACTATTAACCATAGTCGATATTTCTAATCCTAGTAAATTAGAGGTATTAGAGAAAATATCGCTCGCGAAAAGTCCCAATTCCGTTAGTATAAGTCCCGATGGCAAATTTTTGGCAATTGACAACAAGGAAAAAGGAAAAGAATTAGTTATTGTCGAACTAGAAAACGGACTACCTAAAACCAGTCGTCATTTTGCCATCGAACATGAGAGTAGCGAAGTAGGAGTTATTCGGGCAATTACCTGGCATCCTTCAGGGCGTTATCTTGCTCTTAATTTAGAAGATACCGAGATAGCATTTTACGAATTTAAAGCGGATGGTAGCATAGAACCTTTTGGCGATCGCCTTAAACTGGGTACGCGCTTGAGTGAAGGTAAATTTACCCCCGATGGTAATTATTTTGTGGTGACAGATACTGGATGGGGTCAAACTTTAGGCTATATTTTCAATCGTAATGGTAAGTTATTTTCGATCGGTTTTGATGAAGATAAGGGCGAACATAAATTAGTATCGCAAACAGAAGTAGGTCTTAGTCCCGAAGGGTTTGCTATGAGTCCTGACGGATCGATGCTGGTAACGGTAAATATGCGTCGTACCTATGCCCCAGAAGGTATATTAAGATTAATTGTTCCTGGTACTGAATATAGTTCTCTTTCTTTAGTCACAATGAATCCTACTTCGGGGGAATTAACCACAGTGGGTGAAGAATACGGTTTTGAAGGTTTGCTACCAGAAGATGCTGTTTTTGATACTGAGGGAAAATCCGTTGCCGTAGTAATTTATAATTATCGCGAATCGAGTCCGAAAACTGGCGCGATCGAATTTTGGAATGTTATTTCTACCGCAGATGAACCAAAACTAGAACGAACTGGATTTCAAATCGATGTTACTAGAGGTTCTCATAGTATGTATCTGGTTGAGTAGTAAGTTTGAATGCAAAGCACTCATTAATGCCCATTAAATGTCGTTCAACTTTTTCTTTTTTGGTCTAACTGGCTAAAAAACGGGGCTAATTTCTATCGCAACATTAAATAATTGGTTTTATGATTTTAAACAGACCAAATAAACGAAAATCAAAGCTTATCGCCAGAATGCTTGTTTATGCAGCTAGAGGCTTTTTAGGATTAGTTTTTCCCATTGCTGTTCTGATTCGCGTTTTTGCTCCTCAAGTTGTAGAAGCAGCAAACTTTCCTCCCCAGGCACAGGAATGGCTAGATGTTATCAAAGCTACGGGTTATTTGCAGACACTACTCTACACGACTGAATTTGTGGCTGGTATAGCAATACTAGTGGGTCTGTTTCTACCGTTGGCGCAAATTGTCCTCGCACCTATTAGTTTTAATATTGCACTATTTCACTTTTTTCTCGATCCCAGACAAGGGCGTATTTTGCTCGTGCTATTAATAATTGGAGCGCATTTAATACTTGCCTATAAATATCGCTATAGATTTCAGCCTTTATTTGCTTCGGTCAAACCTATTTGGTCTGGCTATGTTATCGGAGGCTTCTCTACCCGTTTTGCAATTCAGGTAATTATGGGTTTAATTTTTGTCATTGCTGGTACAGCAAAGCTACTCATTCCAGAACAACTTAATGTAGGTAATCTGTTAATTGACGGAATGAAAGCCACTGGCTATCTCTACCCATTATTGGGTATTATGGAAGTTGCTGCTGGTCTGGCACTTTTGAATAATCGGTTTGTACCCCTGACCTTAATTCTTCTAGCACCAATTGTTGTCAATATTTTTGCTTATCATATTTTTCTGGCTTTGGCTGGTTTACCCATCGCCCTTTTGCTAGTAGTAGGTTATATAGCCTTGGTTACGGCTTACTTTCCTGCATATCGTGCATTAGTTATCCCCCCAGGACAAATAGCACTAAGATAAGGAAAGGGAGAAAGATGGAAAAGGTCTCTCAGAAATTAAAAAACATGAAAGCAATAATTATCGATCGATATGGTTCTGCTGATGTTTTACAATACCGAGAAGTAGAACAACCGAAGATTAAACCCACAGAATTACTAGTTAAAGTTCGTGCTGCCAGCGTTAATCCTCTTGACTGGAAAGTTCGGCAAGGAATGCTGAAAGTGCTGATGAATAATAAGTTTCCGAAAATTTTGGGAGCAGATTTATCTGGAGAAGTTGTCGAAATAGGTAATCAAGTTACTCGCTTTCAACTAGGAGATGAAATTTATGCCAGTCTTCCCTCTTCTTCAGGAAGTTATGCGGAATTTGTAGCAGTTGCCGAAAAATTAGCTGCACCAAAACCAACTAACATAACTCATAGTGAGGCGGGGGTAATTCCGCTTACGGCTATGACTGCCTTACAAGCCTTACGCAATCTAGGTAAAATTAAAGCAGGATATAAAGTTCTTATCAATGGTGCTTCTGGTGGTGTTGGGATTTTTGCAGTTCAGATTGCTAAAGCTAATGATGCAGAAGTGACTGGCGTTTGTAGCCAGAAAAACTCAGAACTAGTTAAATCATTAGGATGCGATCGCACGATCGATTACAACCAGCAAGATTTTACTCAAGATACTACACAATACGACATTGTATTTGATGCCGTAGCCAAATCTTCTTTTTGGCAATGTAAAAATATTCTCAAGCCTGAGGGAATATATATCTCAACTTTACCCAGTTTAAGCAATTTTGGAGCTATTTTAGCAACGGCAATCTTTTCCAGACAAAAAGCTAAACTCATTATTTTTCAACCCAATAGTCAAGATTTGTTAGATCTCAAAGAGTTAATCGAGACAGGTAAACTTCGCCCAATAATCGATCGCACCTATTCCTTATCAGAATTAGCCCAGGCTCATAAGTATAGTGAAAGTCAACGTACAGCAGGAAAAATTTCTATTGTTATCGAATAGCTGTAAGCTTGCTATTAATCGGATAAGATAATTATACTTATCGCGAACCGAAACCGAAAACTGGCGCGATCGAATTTGGGAATTTGATTTTTGCAACAGACGAGATGTTAATCTACATGAGCTTGAATCACCCGATAACAATCTTCAACAGAGGCTCTTTCTTTCATTGCCCTCACTAAGGCTTCATAAGCAGTTCGATGCTTTTCGATTAAATTACTAGCTTGTAGTTGCGCCCAACGTTTTTTTTGCTGATAAACTGTCTCTGGAAGTCCTGCCATATTTAATACAGTTTTAACTTTGCTTTGGTCTTCTTCTCCTCCTTCTGCATTACCGTAAACTAAGTTTTCGGCTGCGATTCCTGCCATCCAAACCGTACAAAATCTTTCTAAGGTTAAACGCATCTCTCCTAAGTTGAGGGGTTTTTCCTTCAAAGCTTCAGTATTAAATTCTACTCCTGCTAATCCTTGTTTTCCTTGCTTAAAAGCCTCCCAAGCAGTCAAAGTATAGCCAGTAATGGGAATACCCAGAAAATAAGCAGTTAAAAAATGCCCTGCTTCATGATGAATTACTCTTTCTCTTTGCTGTTTTGAAGCAAAAATATCCAAGAAAAGAGTAATCCCTTTTCCTTCCCAACTCAGACTGTCTACTGTTGCCAAACCCATAATGCCAAAAGTAGTTGCTGCTGGTATAAAAGGAGAAATATGTAATAAGGGACTTAATAGAGAGGAAAAAGTCATCAGAAAAACCGCGATCGCGATTAAATTTAAAGCAGTTTGTTGCATCTTCTTCTTAATTTTCTTAATATCTCTTAATATAAATAATATAGTAATGGAAATTATATTTAGATAATGCCTAGACCTACTCAAGCTCATCTCGATCGCGTAATTAAAAAGAATTTACCTTTAGAGGTAAGACAGCAAACTCTCAGTCAAATGCAATATTACATGGGAGCTAAATTAATCGAAGTAGGCATAGATCCCCAAGCTGTTTTGTATCGCTGGTCTGTTGAAAGTTTAGAAGATGAACAAATTTGTATTCTCAGTGCTTTTTGGGGAGATTCCAAAGAAAGGTTACTATCAGGAAAAGAACCCCTTACTGGTGCGGAGTTAATCAAATGTGCCAGAGGCAATGCTGGTTCTGGGGTGGCAAAAACTACCCAATTATGTGGTTATGCTAACGATATCGATCGCTTTCAGTCTGCGCTAAAGCAAACCATGGTAGAAATGGGAGTAGAATCTAAATCTCTCGATAAATTATTAGATTAAAATTTTTTATTTCTGGAACGGTTACTAATTATTAGCATTACTGCTGAACATCGCCAAGATTAAACAGAAAAGGAACACCTGCTTTCTCTTTTCCTCCCATGACTAATACCTTGGGCATTTGAGAGCCACCTTCTCTCCAGGCTTGAATTGCCTCTTTTTGTAATACTAGCTGACCACCTTGAGCTTTGAGGGTTTCAGCTAGCAATCTTTGAGCCTCTGCTTTACCCTTAGCACGGTTGATATCAGCCTGTGCCTGTTGTTCTGCTTCTTGAGCCACGTAAATAGCTCTTTTAGCTCTTTGTTCGGCAATTTGTTTCTCTTCTACAGCCTTGGCAAACTCTGGGGAGAAGTCCAAATCGACTACACTAGTATCGAGGACAATAATTCCGTACTTTTCTAGCCTCTGGTCTAAAGCATCATCAAAATCTTGCTTGAGTTCATTTCTTTTGGTGATTGCTTCTTCTACTGTTCTCCTAGCAGCAGCAATCTTAAAAGATTCTTGAGTTTGAGGGGCGATAATTTTCGAGACAATATTGGCTAATGTTCCTTGTTTCCTACGAACCTCCACGACTAACGCAGGATCGAGACGAAAGTTAATCGCAAAACGAGCCGATAAATCCTGGAGATCTTTGGTAGAACTTTGTGCTGGAACTTCAAATTTTTGCACGGTCAGATCGTAGATGTCTACCACGGAAACCAAAGGCGGTTTAAAATGAATTCCCTCCAGCAAGACTCCGTCTCTGGCTTTTCCTAAAATGCTGATTACTCCCGCCTGACCGGGATTGAGAATGACAAAGCTATTAAATCCAACTAAGAGGATCAAGACTACCAAGATAGTAGGGGCTAACAGCTTATTATTTAAAGAAAATTGTTTTTTCAAGTTTTACTTTCCAAAATGTTAACTGATGTTACGCAGTTAAACGAGATTTCAATGGTTACAATAAATTTAGTTGAGAAATAAATATTAAGGGTTTCACCCCTGATGTAGGTAAGATTAGTTAGTTAACCAAATCTACTAAAGCCTCTGCTTTGAACTGAATAGTACCCGAGCTGGAATAGCGATAACGTTCACCAAGAAATACCGCTAGTTTTATGTTAGTTCGATCGCAACTAGATATGCGTTTTACAGTGCATACCTGCATTTTATTCTTGAAGTAGGCAATAATGCGATCGCTCTTTTGAATATTTGACGCTTGAATTTTCATACATATCATCTTACCTGAATTTTACCAAGTCGGCACGAAGCTTATTCTTGCTAATCAAATAAACCTTCTACATTTTGTCGAAAGGCAATCAAGGCATAAGTTGACGGAAACTCTTTCAGTTTTTCAAGTAATTGGTCAGACACTTCTGGTGAAACAATGGTTTTGACTTCAATATTAGTGTTATAGCCAGCCATATCCCCCGTACGCTTACCATGACTACCAGCACCTTGCACTGGAACAATTGTATAGCCAGAGACACCTGATACTGTTAGTAGTTTGATAAGACGATCTTGTAATACGGCTTAACACACAATTGTGACGAGAATTCCTTGGTTAAAAGAAGAAGACATAAAAACTCCTCTAATGTTTGTATTTTTGAGATTCAATTAAGCACTTGCAACTCTATAGCTTCTGGTAAAAAGGATTTACTGGTTTGTCCTTCCCCTCAATTTTCTACTCTTTGTGCATCTTATTCATCAAATCTCTGGTTTTTTTGTCTTCCCACTCTGAACCGAGAAACCCCCCGATTCCGAACACGGTCAACCCATGAGCAACAATACCGATTCCCCATCCCAGTAGTGGCCAATAGAACCACCAGGCTCCACCAGTTAGAAAATCAATTAACAATAACAGCACCATCACTCCGATGTAGCTAGCTAGATGGATGTAAAAACCTTTCAGTACACGAACTCGACGTTTGGCACGGCGGTATCTTTCCTCGCTTTGCATTTTATTTATCTCCTGATAAAGGTTAATTGTGAAGGAGTAACCTTTTACTTTCAGGCTAGACTAAAAATCTGAGGAAGCTGCGACCTCCTCACCACTCTAGGATCTAGTCTTCTCTACACTTTATATTTTAAAATAATGCTAGGAATTCGAGGCATCGGTTAAGGAATTTTCCACAATTGTCCACATAATTAAATATAGATTGATAGCACTTGTTATAAATAGGCGGAAAGCCAAATTAGCTTAGCTTTCCGCCTAAAAGGTAGAGAGCGATTTACAGCCTAATTGCGCCACAAGTTTACTCCCTTAATAACCATCTCTCCAATTCCTTTATCTCGGGAATAGATGTCGCCTTTGTCCAATACCTGGATTAAAAATATCTGCCACATCCTTATCGGATAATTGGCTGATCGGTAAGATAAAAAATGCCACAGTCTTCGCCAAATTTATGGTTATAACTGTTGCCATCAGGCAAATAACAATCCCATAAATACTTAAAATTCTTGTGGATTTCTTGACCGCGATCGCTAAGATATTTACGATCTAGATCTAAATCAAAAAATTGTAATAGCGTCATGCTTGAGCCTGTTAGACAGAAAAATTTTAGTTAACTAAATCTACTAAAGTGTCTAATTTAAACTGAATAGTACCTGAGCTTGAATAGCGATAATGTTCGCCAAGAAATACTGATAGTTTGATATTATTTGATTCGGAAGTAGAAATGTATTTTACTGTGCAAATCTGCATTTTATTCTTGAAGTAGGCAATAATGCGATCGCCAGGCTTAATGTCTAATGCTTGAATTTTGTATTTCTGATTCATCTTTACTTATTCTCTAAAAAGCTAGAGTTTTATTAAATAAATTGCTTTTTGATAAAAGGAGAGGTCATTGCTACCAAGAGACTACCGTAATCTAGGTTGAAATTTACTCCCACTCCAACTTTTAAACAAGAGTTTTTGCTGTCGAGAACAATATGGTCACTACTACTTCCTAGTATTTCCAGACCGCAATCGCAGCTTAAGCCAGATATCAGAGTGTCCTGTTTTCCCAAGGCAATAATTGCTCTTTGGTGCATACCGCGATCGCGGTATAAGGGAATATTACCAAAAGCATCCTGACAGATTTCCCCAAACGGTAGAGAGGGCTTAAATTTTGATTCGATAACTTCCGCAATCAATTTAAAAGCATTGGTATGTAATTCGGGAATGGCTTGGCGGTTAACAGTTTCACATCCTAAAAGAATTGATTCTCCCAGACGCAGGTTATTAATTCGCCCGACTTTCTGTGCAGATTTGAACCATTCATAGTTGGCGGAATTTCCCCCAGAAATTATGGGTAAGTTAATTTGAAATTTCTGTTCCATAGCGTCGGTTAATTCTGACAATTCCAGCATTTTTGGGTTGTCAGGCTTAATGCCTCCATAACAAGCCAAATTCCAGCCGAGTCCCACGATTTTTATATGAGGTAAGGAAAGAACTTTTTTCATGAATGGGAAAATGTCACGAGGAAGTATCCCCTCTCGCAAATCACCCATTTCCACCATTAAAATTATTTGATGAATTTTATTTTGCAAAGATGCGTAATAGTCAAGCTTTTCAATCATCTCAATTTCCGTGTTGAGGCTAATGTCTACATTTTGAACAATAGATTCTGCTTGACTTAAGGCGGTGCGGAGTAAAACAAACTGAGTCGATATTCCCGCATTCTTCATCCTTTGAATGTTTTCTAAGCGAGAGTCGGCAATAAACTCTACACCTCCTTGGATCATTGCCTCCGCAATTAAAGGCTCTCCCAATATTGCTTTCGAGACTCCCATTAAGGAAATACCCTTTCCTCCATAAAGTTCGGATAAAATCCGAGCGTTATGCTGTATTTGAGATAGGGTAATTTCTATTCTTGGCATAAACGCTTTCATGTATTTTTTTTCTTTTGCCTTTACCCTGTAGTTACTAAAGGAATTATCTTGGAATTGTTTTGTTTATATCGTCGATCGAGAGTAGGAAAACGATTACCTAAAGCACGAACGAGTTTTTGACAGCCATAGGTTAAGACATCTGTAGTTGGCAATCGAAGACGGTTTTCATAGCTTTTGATAATTTTCTGAGTTTCTTGTTCTGTCAAGTTTTCATGGCTTAAGGCGATCGCCATAACCTGAGATTGAGAAATCGCTTCAATCAGCAGAATTTCACTTTCAATAGTCGGCATAAGTAGATCGGGAAAATCGCAGCGAAATTTCCTGCCAGGGGGATGTTGCAGAATAATTCCATCGGGCATACTTCCTTTTAAAATACCTACAGAACTCATAAAAGCAGGATGAGAGACTGAACTTTGTCCTTCCACTAAAATAAGATCGGGACTTTCCTGTTCAAAGGCTTGGACAACGGCATTTTCTATTTCCCCAATCACAAATTGGGACACCAGCGCGTCGATCGATACACCGTACCTTGCCCCTTGCATTAAGCCAGTTTGGCCTGTTGCCACCAACACCGACTTGATTCCTCGATTGTTTAAAGCTTGGTTTAACTCCACTGCGGTAGTCATTTTTCCGCAGGCGCAATCAGTACCTAAGACAGCAATTACAGGAATATTAACTTTAGCGATTTGTCCCGTAAAGACATGGAGGTCTTTTAATTTCGGCGGTTTTCTGATGTCTTGAATTTCTATCCCCCACCGAGTAGCCATCTCGATAAATTCGGGATCTTCAGAAAAGAACTCATGAAGACCATTAATTATATCCATTCCTTTAGTCATTGCTTCCAAGATTAAGGCTCTTTCTACAGTGGATATGGTTGCGTCTAAGGGAGCTTTGCCGTAAATGTAGCAATCGGGAATATTTGGTAATCGATCTAAAGCTGACTGTAAGTTAGCAAAAATGGGAATATAGTTTTTTTGATTATCTAATTGTTCTCCTGCATCTTTGCCAGCTAAGGAACTATCGATTACGCCCACAATATTATAAGTTTCGGAGTGTCGAACTAGACCTGATGCAGTTTTGCCGTCCATTAAACCAAATTGATTTTCACAGTAAACTAAAGCTGTTTTTTTTGCGCTCGACATTAAGGTTATTTTCTCCGATTAATTTGAAAATTTTGATGGGGCGACCCCGCCCCTTATTAATAAATCAGCAATATTTACTGACTTCTACTGCTTGAAGTTCTGACTCATCTAGATAAGCTCCCTTCAAGTTAGCTCCCTCTAATTTAGTCTCTCTCAAGTTAACTCCAGTCAAGTCTGCCCCCCGTAGGTCAGATCCTTCTAAATTAGTTCCCCGTAAGTCTGCTCCTCGTAAGTCAGAGCCACCTAAATTAGCCCCTCGTAAATCCGCTCCACTTAAGTTAGCTTCCCTTAAGTCAGCTCCACTGAGATCTGAATCAATCATTTCCGCATCAATTAAGCACGCTTGAACCATTTCCGCATCCGCCAGATTCGATTGATTCAGCCTAGCTTGTTTCAGATGTGCTTTAATTAGCTTTGTCCCTCGTAGGTTCGCTCCAATTAAGTGCGCTCCATTTAAATGCGCTCCAATTAAATTGGCATTAGTCAAGCATACCTGAATTAGACTTACCCGAGTAAAATCTCGTTGTCCTGCTGCGTATCGTTTTAAAATTTCTTGAGCATCCATATTTTTTGTTTCCTTATATGTGTTTGAAAAGTAAGTTGAGTAATCGGTTAGAAAGCTGGCATTTCTTGGTAACAATGGCTACAACGCCAGTAAATACCTCGCCAGCGTAGATGACGGAGTAACGTGTATGAACAGCAAGGGCATGTATGTCTACTCATCATGGAAAGCCTGGTATATATGGCTGTATTCTCTTGGCTGTTTCCAGTTTGAGGACTTCTCAGCCCTTGAAGAGAACTATGTAATAAAGCTGGCATTTTTTTTAACCTGATTTTTGTTAACATTCGGCTCAGATTTTAGAGACGGCGACAAATTGCAGATGAATCCACAATTCTTTTTTCCACTTAAGGCTTAAAATCTCTGGATTTTTGACCCCCAAAGCTTTTAGGCATTTAACTAGGTCTTTTTTTGTCAGTGACTGTAGTGGCAATTCTGAAGCCACAAATCGGGCAAAGCTAGGTGAGACAATTGATAAATTGCTGACATAAATTGACATAGAACATCTCCTCAATAAAAGAGTGTAGAGATTTAAGTTCGGAGAGAAGTCTAGTTCGTTAGTCAAATACCCGAAAGTATTTCTCGGTAATCTCATCCTAACGAGTAAATTTATACTAATACGGTAAAGACACAACTCTTATTAAATTGTTTATGTACCGCCAAGCTGTTGAGTTAGAGAAGTATTTTTAGACAGTTTACTATGGGTGTGGTCAAATGTCGTTGGTTAAGAGCGATCGCCCAAAGTTTTAATAAAAGTTTTATACCTTATATAGATAATTGGGTTCGGGCTATCTATTCGGCAGCTAAAAATAAACAGGGTATTTTGGTTGCTTGGATTTGAGAAAAATCTAGATTTTTAGTAGTCAAAGATTGCATTCGATCGAAGTCTCGTAGCTAAAATAGTTGAGATTTTTGATTTGTGTAAAAAGTTTTATGACCAAATTACGAGAAGGTTCATCCGAAACCAACTCTCTTACTGCTTATCATTTTCGTCTCCGAGATTTTTTGGTAGGCGCACAGATGTTGTCTATTGCCTTTGGGGCGTTAGTATTAGTACCGATCCTGGCGGGATTAGACCCTAATGTTGCTCTATTTACTTCTGGAATAGGCACTTTATCTTTTCAGTTAATCACAGGGGGTAAAGTCCCCGTATATTTAGCATCTTCTTTGGCTTTTATTGCCCCCATTACTTTTAGTGTAGAGAAATATGGTTTACCTGCAACTTTATCGGGACTTGCTGCTGCTGGAGTAGTTTATTTAATTTTGAGCTTAATTGTTTTTTGGGGTGGTAGGGCAATTATTGTTCGCGTCTTACCCACCATTGTCACGAGTCCCGTAATTATGGTTATCGGGTTGAGTTTAGCTCCCACCGCAGTAAAAATGGCTTCAGAAGCTAGCGATAGTTATAGTACGACAATAGCTACAGTAATAGCTGCTGTTTCTTTGTTAACAACTATGGTGACAGCAATTTTAGCTAAAGGCTTGCTAAGGTTAATTCCAATCCTTGTGGGTATATTCGCGGGTTACTTAGTCTCATTACCACTAGGTTTAGTTGATTTTACCCCTATGAGTCAAGCTCCCTGGTTAGCAATACCTAGCTTTGTTACACCGAATTTTCATTTACCAGCAATTTTATTTATTTTACCTGTAGCCATCGCTCCCGCGATCGAACATATTGGTGATGTGCTAGCAATTGGTTCGGTAACTAAAAATAACTATCTGCGCGATCCTGGTATCCATCGAACTTTACTGGGAGATGGTATTGCGACAACTCTTGCTGCATTTTTAGGAGGCCCTCCTAACAGGAGCGGTAGCTCTAACTAAAGCATTTAATCCTGCTATCATGACTTGGGCAGCACTTACAGCAATTTTACTCTCATTTTTCGGTAAATTGGGCGCAATCTTACAAACTATTCCCGTTCCTGTCATGGGAGGTATTTTAATTGTGCTGTTCGGCACTATTGTGACTATTGGAATGAATAGTATGATTCAAGCAGAAGACGATTTATTACAACCCCGTAATTTGGCTATCGTCAGTACAATTTTGATTTTAGGTGTAGGAGGTATGAGCTTTAAATCTGGTGGATTTGCCTTAGAAGGAATTGGACTATCTAGTATTGTTGGAGTAATCCTTAATTTATGTTTACCTCGAACTAGCAAGGGCTAAAAACCAATCTGAGTTTAATTTTTAGCAGTTAACTTTTTCTGGCTATACTCCCACACAATCGGAATTGAGAGAGCTAAAATTACTAACACTAGTGCAGCTATACCAAACTTTGTAACCCATTGGATAATTATGGGCAAAGGAACTAATCTGCCTAAAAAATAGGAGAGAGTAACGATAATTGATGCCCAAACCGTTGCCCCACCCAGATTACACCATAAAAACTTGAGGTAAGGCATTTGGGCTATACCAGCCATAGGCCCTGCAAAAATTCGTAATAAAGTCACAAAACGACCGAAAAAGACCGCTTTGGCAGCATTTTGGCTGAATTCCTTTCTGGCTGACTCTATTTGTTTTTCTCCAATTCTAAAGACTTTGCCAACACGGAGTAAAAATGGCCAGCCTCCTAATCTACCAATCCAGTAACCAAAATTATCGCCCAAGACTGCGCCCGCGATCGAACTGACTAAAACTAACCAATAATTTAGTTCGCCACTACCAGCCAAAAAACCACCAGTAATGGTAATCGTCTCTCCAGGTAAAGGAATACCTGTATTTTCTAAAGCAATTCCCAGAAATACCGCCCAGTAACCATAGTGATGGGCGATTTCTTGGATTTTATCTAAGGATATGAACTCTAAAGACATCTATAACCTTTACAAAGGTTTACTTATATTCACATATATCTTGACGTGAATTAGGCAAGAGTGTCAATGAGATTAGTCAACTCGAAGGCGATCGAATTACGGGGGCAAACAAATTAGTTTTTATTAATACATCAATTTTTTTTGATATATAATCAAATTACTTCCCCGATCATCAGTGGAAAAAATAGGTAGCTCGATGAAATCAGAAAGTTCACAAATCAATGCTCAAGCCGTTCAAGCTGGCGGACAACTAAATTTATTTGAGAAATATCTTACTCTGTGGGTGGCTCTGTGTATTATTGCAGGGATTGCTCTAGGGAAAACTTTTCCCAGAGTGGCTCAAACCCTTGATGCCATGAGCGTTTATAACGTTTCTATTCCCATTGCTATTTGTCTGTTTTTCATGATGTATCCCATCATGGTTAAAATTGATTTTTTCCAGGCGAAAAAAGCAGCTAAATCTCCCAAACCAGTCTTGTTAACTTTGGTAATTAACTGGCTGGTTAAGCCCTTTACAATGGTGGTATTCGCCCAGTTTTTCCTCGGTTGGTTATTTCAGTCCTTCTTATCAGAAACCGAATTGATAAGGGGTGGAGAAGTAACTCTGGCTAATTCCTATATTGCAGGGGCGATTTTATTGGGGATTGCTCCCTGTACGGCAATGGTACTGATGTGGGGCTACCTATCTTATAGCAACCAGGGACATACCTTAGTGATGGTAGCAGTTAATTCCCTGGCGATGTTGTTTCTCTACGCACCCTTGGGTAAATGGTTGCTTTCTGCTAATAATCTTACCGTACCGTGGGAAACCATTGTTTTATCAGTCTTAATATATGTAGGGTTGCCCTTAGCAGCAGGAATTTTAAGTCGGCAGTGGATTTTTAGACATAAAGGAAGAAAATGGTTTGAAGAGAAGTTTTTGCATTATCTTTCTCCAGTGGCGATCGCTGCTTTACTACTTACTCTAGTTCTACTGTTTGCCTTCAAAGGAGAACTAATTGTCAATAATCCCCTACACATCTTATTGATTGCCGTTCCTCTTTTCTTACAGACTAACTTTATTTTCTTAATCACCTATGTTGCAGGTTTAAAACTGGGACTAGATTACGAAGATGCAGCCCCCGCAGCTTTGATTGGTGCAAGTAATCATTTTGAAGTGGCGATCGCCACAGCGGTCATTTTATTTGGTTTAAACTCTGGCGCAGCTTTAGCCACTGTAGTGGGGGTACTAATAGAAGTACCAGTAATGTTAATGTTGGTGGAATTTTGTAAGCGTACCGCCAATTGGTTTCCCCGACATCCCGAAAAAGCGACTTTACTCGACCCTCGTTGTGTAAGTTCCTATAAATAGCTATTAGCTCTTGTTCGATCGCTTATCTACTATTGGAGGTATTGTCATGACTGTCCTGAAAGCTCATGTATCTTTAAAAGTCAGCAATTTAGAACAGTCGGTAGCATTCTATCAGGCAATGCTAGGGACTGAACCCGTTAAGTACAAAACTGATTATGCCAAATTCGACCTCGATAATCCACCCCTCAATCTCACGTTAGAAGCTAGTTCGATTATTAATCCTGGGGGAACGCTATCTCATCTAGGTTTACAGGTTGAAAGTTCCGAAGATGTCAAAAAGGCAATTTCTCGTTTTCAACAGGCAGGATTGGCAACTTTTGAAGAGAAAGATACTGATTGTTGCTATGCCCTACAGGATAAGGTTTGGGTCACTGACCCCGACGGAACGCGTTGGGAGGTGTTTGTGGTTAAAGTGGCAGATATCACCCCAGAAACGAATCGCCAAGTTACACCCAACCTGGAAAGTAGCAAAACCCAACAACCTTGCTGTAACTAAATAAATTGAACGTATTTTTATAAATCAGAATGACCAGTTTCGACCATCCACCGAGAATCCTATTTTTGTATGGCTCATTAAGAAAACGTTCCTACAGTCGGCTTCTGGCAGAAGAAGCAGCCCGAATTATTAGCGATCTGGGGGCTGAAGTTAAATTCTTTCATCCCCACGAACTACCGCTAAGGGGACAGGTTGAAGAAACTCACTCCAAAGTACAGGAGTTAAGAGAGTTAAGCCAATGGTCAGAAGGTCAGGTTTGGTCTTATCCCGAAATGGACGGCAATGTTACGGGTATACTCAAAAATCAAATCGATTGGATACCTCTAAGTCTGGGTGCAGTCAGACCAACTCAAGGTAAAACCCTCGCGGTGATGCAGGTAAGTGGTGGTTCGCAATCTTTTAATGCTGTTAATACCCTGCGGATTTTAGGGCGGTGGATGCGGATGTTTACCATTCCCAATCAATCCTCGGTAGCCAAAGCTTATCAGGAGTTTAACGAAGATGGCACGATGAAAGACTCTCCCTACAGAGATAGGGTAATCGATGTAATGGAGGAACTCTATAAATTTACCCTGCTACTGCGGGATAAGGTTGATTATTTGACCGACCGTTATAGCGAACGGAAGGAAAGAGAAGCAGCTAAAAGTAAATAAAATCACAGCAAATCATTTTGAGAAGAACTCATGAAAAAAGTAATGTTCGTTTGTCGTCGTAATTCCTGTCGTTCCCAAATGGCAGAGGGTTTTGCCAAAACTTTAGGAGAAGGTAAAATTGAGGTTACATCCTCTGGGTTAGAAGCTAGTCGGGTACATCCGACAGCCAAAGAAGTAATGTCAGAAATTGGCATTGATATCAGCAATCAAACCTCTGACCCCTTGAGTGATTTTAAGGCTGATGATTACAATGCAGTTATTTCCATGTGTGGTTGTGGAGTAAATTTACCTCCAGAATGGGTTGCGCAAGAAATATTTGAAGATTGGGAATTAGATGACCCCGATGGACGACCCATCGAAACTTTCCACCGTGTCAGGGATGAAATTAAAGAGCGAGTATCTAAATTAATCGACCAACTCAGCTAGTGCTTCTATAAAAAACACATCTTTATATAAAGTAGTTCACTGTACCAGTGGAAACCGCAGAACGGGAACTTTACTTGTTGCTTATCTAGTAGCTAAAGGAGAAGACCCAGAACATACGATCGCCTTGCTGCAAACAGTTCGTCCTACAGCCGAATTAAGAGATGCTCAAAAAGAATTTTTATTCGATTTATCTCAGTTATTAAATTAAATTGAAGTTTAAAAGCTTCACAAGAGCGATCTCACCCAACACCCATACTCAAAACTAATAACTAATAACTGTTATGTCGGAATTGCTTCTCCTGGGCGAAGAGAAGCCCATTTTCCATCTTCCCGCAAAAAACTTTGGCAACCGACTACATCCCATTCCATTTCGACGTAATCTTGTTTGGGACGGATATTAACATTAATAGTGGGTTCAGTGGCTTCAAAGTCTGGTTCTTCCGACAGATGGGGTTGTTGATGTTGAGTTTCCACTGCATGATAAGTTTGGCAGCGATCGACAAAATAACAATTAACACAAATACACATAGCAGCTATCATCAAAATCTTACTTTTTAATCTAGCGTAGATATAAATCTACTGTTGTTAATTCATGTCTTCTGAAACATCTTTTAATCACTTATCTTATCTTAGAAAAAATTCCCTAACTGAGTCTCTAGCCGATGAGGAAAGCTCATCAGTTAAGCCAGCAGTTTCTGACGGCGAGAAGGGTTTACTCCTCTTACCCAATTTGCCTTTTAGTTTAGATTTACTACCTGCTTCTGCTTATCTAGTGGGGGGGGCAGTAAGAGATGCTTTGCTTCATCGCCAAGGCAGATATTTAGATTTAGATTTTGTTTTACCAGAAAACGCCGTAGAGACAGCCAAAAAAATCGCCCGTCAATACCATCAGGGTTTTGTCTTGTTAGATGAGAAGAGACAAATTGCTAGGGTGGTTTTTCCTCAAGGTACTGTAGATTTTGCCTTGCAAGAAGGAGATAGCCTCGAACAAGATTTATACAGGCGAGATTTTACCCTTAATGCGATCGCTTATAATTGGCATCGGCAGGAACTTCTCGATCCCCTTAACGGACTGGCAGATTTACAAAAAGGTCTAATTAAAATGGTTTCTCCTGCCAATTTAAAAGACGATCCTTTAAGGCTTTTACGAGCATATCGTCAAGCAGCCCAACTTAATTTTACTATTGAGCCAGAAACTAGAAAAACAATTCGTTCTTTTTCTGGTTTAATCGAGAGGGTTGCCCCAGAACGAGTACAAACCGAATTAAATTATCTCTTTTTTGAGCCTCAAGGTAGTAGCAGGTTAATTGCTGCGGGAGAAGATGGTTTACTTCAACCTTGGTTAGTAGAACTCGATCGAGCTAAATTTGAACAATTAGAAAAAACTAATTCCATTGCCTATTCTTTAGCTAAAAAATATCATACTTCTATTTTTAACCAACCCCATTTGCTTAGTCTAACCAGATTAGCTACTTTAGTTTCTCAAGCTCCAGAAAAAGCAGAATTAGAATTATTAAATTTAAGGTATTCTCGCAAGCATCTACGACTTGTTTTGGGAGTAGTTAAATATTTACCTCAATTACAAAGTTTAACTACTAAGCTAACGGTAAGAGAACAATATTTCTTTTTCTTAGCAACAAAAGAATTTTTTCCCATTTTAGTTATTAGAGCGATCGCTACAGGAGTAGAATTACAACTAATTAATAACTTGCTCGAAAATTATCTCGATTCTCATTGTCAAATTGCTCACCCCCAACCTTTGGTAACAGGTAAAGACTTAATTAAAACTTTGCAGCTTAAACCCTCACCTCTAATTGGTGAGTTACTTACAGAAATTCAAATTGCTAGAGCAGAAAACAAAATAAAAACAGCCCGAGAAGCCTTACAATTTGCCAGCTATTTATTAAAAACAAATCGGGATGCTAAGAGTTAAAAACTTTGCTAATAATTTAGCTGTTTGCTGTAGTCTATAAAAATGCCAACTGCTGTAAATTTAAGTTGGAGGTTTTAGCAAATTGAGTCGCCCAAAGAAAGTTCTCTCACAATACAAACTGATTACGATTTTGTGCCTGACAATTTCATTTATAAGTAAAACTAACAGTTCGGTTTTAGCTCAATCAGTTTTAGAAAGTGCAGAAATATATAAATTAAGAAATCAAGTTGAGTTGAGTCGTCGAAATCGACCCGTTTGGAACCCAGCAAAACTAGGGGATAATCTTGCTCCTCAGGATGCAATTCGGACTGGTGCTAACTCCAGAGCAGAATTATTGTTTAATGAAGGTACATTAGTAAGAACAGGGGCGGGAACTATTTTTCGTTTCTCTCCTGGAAAGCGCAATTTTGAATTAGATAGTGGTTCTGCTTTAGTATTAATTCGTCCCGATCGAGGCGAAAGTGTTATTAATACTCCAGAAGCAACAATATCATCTCAAGGAACTGCTTTGTTAGTTCAGCACGATCCTCAAGCTAATTCTTCATTAGTGGGAGTACTAACTAGTGGCGGAACTGCTCCGGTCAAAGTAACGAGTGCCGATGGGACAGTAACTATCGAACTAAGTCCTGGTGAATTTGTCGCAATTATTAATGGTATTGTTGGGTTAGTCGAACATTTTATTTTGCCCATGTTCTACGAAAATGTAGAATTGGCTTCTGGTTTAGGCACGAGTCAGGCAACTTTAATGGAGAGAGAATCTCCAGAAGTCCAAAAAACCCTAGAATTAGTCAGGGCAGAAGCTCTAGAACCGCTCCAAAATCAGGCAGCTTGGCTTAAAGGCTTTTGTCGTCTGAATATTAATCCCGACCAACTTGCTCCTTTATTGCAATGGTTGGGCTTGGGAGTTCCAGGAGAACAAATTTTGCTTAAACTACCAGAAAGAGATTTATATGTCACGCCTATGCGCTCTTTGACAGGACTCGCTTGGCTAAGTAACTATTGCCAAATGAAAAATGAGCCATAAAAAATAGGGATCGAGGAACAGACCTAGATAACAGATGAACAACTGTAACAAAATTACAGTAAACATTACAGATTATTACTTTGTTTTTGATAAATGAGACTGGTGTAACTTTAATCCTTTATCTTCGATCTCGATTGGTCAATTATAAAGATCGATCGTTAAAAATAATAAAATTGCGATTTAGTTAACAATATAAGGAGAGCTCAATGCTTGACGCTTTTTCCAGAGCTGTAATATCAGCAGACGCGAGCACTAAGTGCATTGGTGGAGACGACTTAGCTTCTCTCAGAGGCTTTATCTCTGAAGGTAACAGAAGATTAGATGCTGTTAATGCCATCGCTAGTAATGCTAGCTGCATGGTTTCTGATGCGATCGCTGGTATGATCTGCGAAAACCAAGGCTTAATTCAAGCTGGTGGTAATTGCTACCCCAACCGTCGTATGGCTGCTTGCTTACGTGACGGCGAAATCATTCTTCGTTATGTTACTTATGCTTTATTAGCAGGTGATGCTTCCGTACTCGAAGACCGTTGCTTAAATGGTTTAAAAGAAACTTACAGTGCTCTTGGAGTACCTGCTACTTCCACTGTCCGTGCAGTGCAAATCATGAAAGCTCAGGCTGCTGCTCATATCAAAGACCAGCCTAGTGAGTCTTTTGCTGGTGCTAGACTACGTAAAATGGGCGCCATTGTAACGGAAGATCGTTGCGCTAGCCTCGTTGCTGAAGCATCTAGCTATTTCGATCGCGTAATTGCAGCTCTTAGCTAGAATCTCTTTGGCATTCAAGTCAATGTCTTCCCATAACGGTTGACTAAAGTAAATGTTTTGTAGCTTTTGTTAAAAGCAATTCAGGAGATAGTTTGAAATTATGAAATCTGTTGTTACTACAGTTGTTACTGCTGCTGATGCTGCAGGACGATTCCCTAGCACTTCCGATCTAGAGTCAGTACAAGGTAGCTTACAGCGCGCTGCTGCTCGTTTAGAGGCTGCTGAAAAATTAGCTGGCAACATCGATGCTGTTGCTCAAGAAGCTTACGATGCTTGTATCAGAAAGTATTCTTACCTCAACAATGCAGGTGAGGCTAATTCTACTGATACTTTCAAAGCTAAATGTCTTCGTGACATCAAGCACTATATGCGCCTGATCAACTACTGCTTAGTTGTTGGTGGTACTGGTCCTTTAGACGAATGGGGCATTGCCGGTCAACGTGAAGTATATCGAGCTTTAAACTTGCCTACTGCTCCTTACGTTGAAGCTCTTAGCTTTGCTCGTAACCGTGGTTGCGCTCCTCGCGATATGTCTGCTCAAGCGTTAACTGAATATAACGCTCTTCTTGACTACGTAATCAACTCCTTATCTTAAGGAACTTAATAATTAAGTTCTTTAGCTGTTTGACATATAGTTTCATTCAGCAACTGGAGGCTCTTAGTCTGTTGCTTTGACTTAAAAGGTTTAAGTATCAGCCTCGGAGTCTCCATTGTCTTTGTAAGTATTATTTAATAATATTTTTTGAATCACTCATGACCATAGATTCTTTATTTGAACAGTTAAAACATCCCAACCCTAACTTACGAGAAAGAGCTATGGTAGAAATAGCCCAACAGCGAGATGAAAATACTATTCCTCGTTTGATGAGTAATTTAGCAGAAGAAGATGTAGTTTATCGTCGAGCTTGTGTCAAAACTTTAGGGGTTATTGGATTTGATGCAGTGCCGTTTTTAGTTGAGGCATTAAACCAAAATGATAACGTTACCTTTCAAGCAAGTTGTGTCAAAGCTTTAGCCAATGTAGCGGTCAATTATCCAGAAGAGCCATTCCCCGCAGAAGGAATTGGAGGCTTAAAAGCTGCCATGAACAATCCCAATCCTGTAGTCTATATTGCAGCAGTAATGGCTTTGGGGGCAATTGGTTCTCCTGCTTTAGACATTTTAATTGAGGCTCTTCAAAATATAGATAATCCAGCAGTGGCAGTAGCAATTATTAATGCTATTGGTTCGATCGCCGAGCGGCGAGGGGAGGAAATACTAGCAAAATTATCTCAGGATGAATCTGCTGACGAGTATGTGCGTGAGTCAGCAGTTAGTGCTTTATCTCGTTTAGAAATGGTGCTCAAATATAATCAAAGTCCCTAGATTTATTGAGGAAACTGTTCTCGATCATAAGTTTGCAGTAAATTTTCCAGTTGCTCTTGAGGACAACATTCCACTAAAGCGTCAAAAACCTCTAATAGTTTATTCGCACTATCTCCTAACAAAGGACTCAATCCCCAAACATCTTGAACCCAGTCACGAGCATTACTATTTTCAAAAATTAGTTGTTCTAAAAGTTGTTGTGCTTCAGTTTTGGAGATAGACATAAAAATTCTTTGGTTAAATTAATTGGGACGAGAGAATAATACAAGATAGATCTTAAACTAATATTTGGAAACTAGTCTTGATTCTTTTTCTATTGCTAATTTTCTAGCAAATTATCGCATTTTAATAGAGTGATAGCTATGGTCAAAAATGAGCATAATCTTAAACGATCGGCAGGTAGCTTTAGCTTTTTTAAACATTAGATTCTACTGTAGAAAAAAATGTTAGAATTACCTATAAAAAGAATAAAGATCGGCGATCGAGATTAGTTTTCAGTATAGGCAGTTTTTTTTCTGTGAGGTATTGATAGGTTTCTTTCCGCAATCTTGTCTTTATAAACGCTTCTAAATGTGGAGACAATATATTTATGTCAATTTATGTCGGTAATCTCGACTACGAGATCGATCGAAAAGACCTAACGGAGGTCTTTACTGAATATGGAACTGTCAAACGGATACATCTCCCTATAGACCGAGAAACAGGTCGTAAACGGGGATTTGCTTTTGTAGAAATGGAAAGCGAAACCGAAGAAGCAGATGCAATCTCTAAGCTTGATGGTGCAGAGTGGATGGGTCGTGAACTAAAAGTCAATAAAGCCAGACCTCGCGAGCAGAAAAATTCTGTTGGGGGTCGCAGAAACTACCGTTTCTAAGTTACTAAATTTGACAGAATCATAGTTTGCTGACGTTTTTGGGATTGAAAACTAGTAAATTATCTGAGTTTTCCTTCCTCAAGCGTTTTTTTTCTCTAAAATCTCGAACTTAACTTACTCTAAAACTAAAGAATTAACTAAATTTAAAGGCAGTAAAGATTTACTGATCCTATCTGCATAATCAGCACTTAAATAAGGTTTATATTCTGATTGGCGATCGACATAAGTAGCAAAAAAGATTAAACTTAATTGTTTAACATAATCTCGTGCTACTTTGGGGTCTGGCCCGATCGCTTGTTCGGGAACGGGGATACTACCCGAAGATTCATTAAGCGTAGAAAAATGAGTTCCACCCCTAAGTAATGCCAAGTATTTTTCTGATGTAGTCAACCAAGTAAAAGGCTGGATTTGTTCTGGCAAGGCAGGAGTAACAGGATCGGCACTACCAGAAATAATCATAGTAGGAATTTCAATCTCACCCATTCCTGCTTCACCGAAAATCGAGCTAGTTAGAGGATTAATAGCGATCGCTGCGGTAATCCGTCTATCTTCTAACTTGTAGTTTTTTTCTGGCAAATTTAAACTAATACACTGTAGCAATAAAGATACATTCAAGGAATCATCTAAATTAGGGCAATCTCGTTCGAGTTGAGTAAAATTTAATTCAGCACCAGCAACAGCTAAGGCTGTATAACCACCAAAAGATTGACCGATAATACCGACATGGTTAACATCTAACCCATCTCCGTACTCTGCTGCTAAATAATCTAAGAGAAACTTGATATCTTTTGGGCGATCGATTAATTCTTCGGGGGGGGTAACATCATGGGCTAAACCATTAAACAAGGCATTAATTTGACGGTAATTACTACCAGGATGTTCTGGGACAGCTACGGCGAAACCATGAGAAGCAAGATGTTCTGCTAAGTAGGCAAAGGTATTGCGATCTGAACCTAGTCCGTGGGAAATAACTACTAGAGGTAAACGAGACATACTATTTTGTCTTTGAGGTAGATATAACTCTACGGGAAAAACGCGGTTTCTGTCTCGATCTCGTAAAGTAAGTGTTTGTGTCCGAAAAGTTACAGAACCAGGACTGAGGAAATTAGGCACGGGAACGGTATTTGGAAGAGTTTGCGCTTCTCTTTCTCTGAGTGCTGTTGCCTCGACTGTAGCGATCGCGGATGCTGTTCTTTGAATAATATTACTCAAATTTTCAATAATCTTAAAACCTCGATCGGAATTGAGGCGAATACCATAAGTAGGAAAATTCTGAAGGATATTTAAAGGCGTTAAACCTTCTTCTTCTGCTGCTGATAAAATTAAGGCAGAACGAATTGCATAAAAACCTGGTTGACGGGCTTTAGTTTGCACTATCTGACCGACTTGTTCTAAGATTTTTTCCCCTTGAGTTGAATAGAGAAATTGCGCTACTGCTAGGGGAGTAACTTCTGCGCTAGTTACCAAAGCTTTTTGCAGTTGGTCTAATTGTTCTGGAGTCAGAAGACGAGCGTAATCTTTTAATTTACCTGTTATTTTGCCTTCTTTTGCATATATTTCTAAAGATTCTACTGATAGAGAAAATTCCAAGGGTCCATAATTGAGTAAAATTTCCTCAGCAGAAACAGCTTTATGGGAAAGTAGACTATCATAACCCAAACAAAGACCAAGATTGAGTAAAATTAAGCCTAGTCTGTTTTTATATTTTTTAGTAGTTAGTAAAGATAACATTTAAAAAAAGATCCAGAAATCTTATTAATAATTAATCCATATTAATTGGATCGACATCGATCGTCATGCTAACAGATTGGGGACAAAGGGAGCGCAACCCATTTAAGTTTGGTAAATTTTCTCTTATTTCTGGTGAAAATTTGAGTAAGATTTGCCAACGATAACGACGAGCAATCCGCATAATACTAGCGGGGGCAGGGCCTAATATTTCGCAGTTTGAACCGACTAAATTAAGACAAGCATCTGCTAAAATTTCTGCACTTTGTCGTACTTCTAATTCATTAATTCCGCTCAATTTAAGAGCAATTAGATTGCCATAGGGAGGATAATTTAAAGCTTCCCGTTGTTCTAATTCACTGGCACTAAAATTGTGATAATCATGATTTTTGACTGCCTCAATTACTGGATGTTCGGGGGAATAGGTTTGAATAATTACTTTACCTGGTTCATCGCCTCTTCCTGCCCTACCCGCTACTTGCATCATCGTTTGAAAAGCTCTTTCTGCTGCCCGATAATCCGCACGATGTAATAAGCCATCGGCAGCTACTACCCCAACTAATGTAACTCCTGCAATATCTAGTCCTTTAGTTAACATCTGTGTGCCGACTAAAATATCTGCTTCTTTATGGGTAAAGCGAGATAATAAACTTCGATGCGCTCCTTTAGTTCTGGTAGTATCACTATCAAAACGAATACATCTTAATTGGGGAAATAGTTTATTTAACTCTTGGGTGACTTTCTGAGTACCGCTACCAAAAAATTTGAGATAGGGAGAATCGCATTCAGGACATTGACTGGGTTGGATGCGAGTATAGTTGCAGTAGTGGCAGCGTAATAGTTTGTTTGCTCCTTCGTGAGTGTAGTGATAAGAAAGAGAAACATCACAATGGGGACATTCCATTACATAACCGCAAGTGCGACAAGAAACAAAGGTGCTATGTCCGCGACGGGGAATAAATAAGATACCCTGTTGTCCCCTTTCTTTCATTTCTGTCAAAGCTGTTTGCAAAGACTTACTAAAAATGGAACGATTACCGCTACTTAATTCCTGGCGTAAATCGACTATTTTTACTGTGGGTAAGGGACGAGATTGGATTCTTTCTGGTAGGGATAGGTAATGAAATGGGGAATTATTAATCGATCCCTGTAAGGGCGAACAGCCCTTCGGGTTCGACACTTTTCTCAAGTCGGGAAACCCGCCCAATGAAAGTGTCTCACCGTTCGCCCCTACGGAAATCCAACTTTCTAGGGAGGGAGTTGCCGAACCTAAAATTAAAGGACAATCCACCAAGCGCGATCGCCATTGAGCTACAGTACGGGCATGGTATGTTGGAGTAGGTCGATCTTGTTTAAAACTAGAGTCGTGTTCTTCATCGAGGACAATTAAACCTAAATTAGGTAAGGGGGCAAAAATAGCCGATCGAGTTCCGATAACTACTTGAGGTTTTCCTCGGATCATTTGTCGCCAAGTATCGTATCTTTCTCCGTCGGATAAGGCACTATGATACACACATACTTTATCGCCAAAACGAGCGCGAAAACGATCTGTAAGCTGAGGGGTTAAGCCAATTTCTGGCACTAAGACTAAAGCAGATTTACCTTGTTCTAAAATAGGTGCGATCGCTTGCAAGTAAACTTCTGTTTTTCCCGAACCTGTTACCCCATGTAATAAAACTCTGGCATAGCCTTTTAAACTAGTAATTAAGCTTAAAGCGTCAGTTTGTGCCTTATTTAAAGTTTTAGGGCGGTCTAATTGGGGTTTTTCTTCTTTTAATAGTCTTAATCTTTCTCTTTCTTCAATTTCTAGGCAACCTTTGCGCTGTAGAGTAGTAACAACTGAAGAACTAACTCTGCATATCTGTAATAATTGATTTAGCCATAATTCTCCTCCTCGGTGACGCAGCACGTCTACTACTTCTCTTTGTCTGGTGGTTAAATTATCGGGCAGAGATTGAGCAATTAAGGTTACTGCTTTTTGGAGTTTGGGACGAGCAGTTTTAGGCGGTTCGAGATAACTTACTAGCCAACCTCGTTTACTTAATTCTCTAATTCCTTTACTTGCTCCTCTAATTTGACTTCTTAAATAACTAACACTGTAGTTGCCTTCTTTTTGCGATCGCAATAATTGTAAAATTTGTCTGGCGGTTACACTACAAAATTCTTCTGCACCAGGGGGGATAGCTTCTGGTTGTAAACGAACCCGTCTTTGAGATTTACCTAATAACCCAGGGGGAAGTGCTACCCGAATAACATTAATCAAGTCTGTAGCGTAATATTGGGCGACGGCAAGGATTAACTGCCAATAAGTAGGAGGAAAAAAACCAGATGTAATAATTTCTTCTACAGGACGAATACGACTTATATCTAAATCTGCTGGCGGAGAATTTAATAAACGAATTGCAATTCCGCCAATAACTTGTGAGCCAAAAGGTACACTGAGGATATCCCCTGGTTGTATTTCTAAATCTGGAGGCACAGAATAAGTATAGAGTCCCTGTGTACCTGGACAATCGACTAAAACTTCTACCCATATCTCTTGAGGTGAATCAAGATTATAAGTCGATCGAGGTTCGGCTACTAAAAAATCTACTGACATAGTTAAAAAACTGGTTACCTATAACCATTTTCCCAAAGACAGCATACTTTAATTTATCTGGATTTCTCAAATAAATTTTCGAGAATTTCCCAGGCTAATACATTGGTGAACGATTCCTCTTAAACTAACCATTTAGATAAGTCTTGCCCAATCAAATCTTGTAATTTACTAATGTCTTCTCGATATTCTGCAATTAATTGCTGGCGTATTCCTGAAGTAATTGTTGGTTTAAATAAGTTTTTTTCTTTGGCATTTTGTTTTAAATTTTGTCTAAAATCTAAAGGTAACAGAGGTTTGATAATGGATTTAAAAGGATTTGGCTTATCGAGAAACTGATGCCAAAACTTATTTTTAGGAATACGAGACGTATTGTGTTTGCGGGACATATCGGGAACAAAACTATCATCTATCTCTAAAAAATCAAAAATATCTTGCATCACAGCAACTGGTTGCTTGACGAAATTTTCGTAAAGGTAAATTTTAATTTGTTCTTTTTTGAAAAGTTCGTAATAAGGCTTAAGCTGGCGATAATAAAATCCTTGATTTTTATAGTGCCATTTTGGCCCCCAATTTTCTTTAATTCTATTTTCTTCTGCTGCTAAAGCATCCTGAAAATCAGTTATACTTTCGGCGCGATCGCGCACCGCCCAAACATAATTAGAAAAAGCTCTATCTACAGGATTTCTTAAAATAGCAATCAATTTAATATTAGGTACGTGCTTATAAATTGTAGCAGCACTTTTTGGGTAATAAATATAGTAGGGAGATGCTTCCCCGATCGCTTTTTCTCCGTTGTAATCTGTAAATAGTTTTTGATAAGATTCTAAATCTGTTACTACCCATTTATCGACCCATTTTTGCGCTCCAGGGCCATTAAGGGTTGGTGTTTCTCCTTCAAAAGCAAAAAATCCAGGCTCTTTAAAAGAACTCATAAAAACATCTGGATGTTGCTCTAAATATTTATATATAGAAGTTGTCCCTGATTTTGCTGCACCAAAGACAAGAAAATTAGGCATTACCATAAAATTTAAAAGTATACTTCTAATTTAGAATATTAATAAACTTATTTTCTCTTTTGTCTAATAGACCTTTAATAACAATAACCTTGTAAAAAATCAAATTTAGCCATTTTAGATTTAACTAATTCAATTTGTGCTTCATCCCATTCAATAGTTTCGCGGGTTTTACGAGGTGATTTGAATACAATACTAGCACAATCATTTAGATAATCCTTGTTAGCTTCAATCTCTAAAAAATTACATAACTCGTGTAAAGCTTTTTGCGGATTATCGATTAAGAATTCATGCTTAAGCTCAAATATATCTTGTGGATCGATATTTTTCTTAAGTGTATTGATAGTTTCGCATAATTCAAAATAGTAGTCGATCGTTCCTTCAAAATCTAATAATTTTGTACTTTTTCTATCTTTCTTTTTGAACATTGTAGTAATATTATCGTAGGGATTTCTATAAACATGAACAAATTTTATTGGTAACTGGAGCGTTTGACGTATTTGCTGTAAAAGTTGTAAATTCTGACCTAATTTAATGGTTGAGAGGGCTGCTTTTTTATCTCCAATAATTTGTAAATTAGAAAATTTTCCTTGCCATTGATTAGGTACTTCATAAGAATAGCCAGACCAGCTTCTTCCTTGTCGTGCAAATTCTTGAGAATTTTTTAACAATAGATAATATATTTGATTTTTACTATATTTAGCTTCAAAAAACTTCATGGCATTTAGTTCATGAGCAATAACCACATTGGGGTGAGCATCTAATAAAGAACCTACTAGGCTCGAACCGCTTCTTTGATAACCAATAAAAATGCAATACTGGTTGATCTTAGTAAAATTATTTTTTGCTTTTAAACTTTGATAGTAAGTTTTAAGATAATCTATATTATTATGATTAATAAAATTTAGTTTTGATATCTTTTTAAGAATTTGCTGCATGATTTTAGTATTTATTTAACAATAAATTGCTGTATTAAAGAGAAATAATCCTCTTTAATAGCTGATTCCGATTAAGAAAATAGATTACAATTATAATTATTATGAATAATCAATAATGAGCTAGCTAAGTGTACCTCACAGATAGAATAAACCCTATAAACTTCAACATTAGTGTTTTAATTTTAGATTAGCCAAAAATTTATTTAACCAATAAGACCTAGTTAAATACTTAGGCAAAGAAAATTTTAATCCCATTAACCTATAGTATCGAGGTAATTTGCCCATAATTATCCTATGTTTATTAATTTCAAAATTTTCAGGAACCTTCATTCCCCATCTTTGATAACTTTCTAGACAATTTGTCGTTATTTTTCCTTTAAGAGTGCTTTCACCTAGAACAACTAAATTTTCCGTGTTAACATATAATTTTTTGTCTGGAATTAGCTTATATTCATCTTTGAACTTATCCATTTCTCTTGCATTAAATGGTCGTTCTGGAAAACTTTCAAAAAGGTATCTGAATACTTTAGCTCTTACAAATTGATGAATCCATATCTGACTATAATCCACTCTTTCTAAAAAAATCTGCCCATTGGGTCCAAGCAACTTGCTATCTGGTTTTAAATAGTCGTCTTGTAGCCATTTTCTAAATCGGCAAAAAGCTATTCCACAAATACTAGGATCTTCGATTGTCTGGACAAATTGATAAATTTTATTGACTTTTTTTTCTTCTATTTGAATTAAATATTTATCATCCATACACCAGTAAATCCATTCATTATCTGGAATATCTTCTAATAGCTTTAAAGCAGTAGACTTGATAGATTTTTCTGTGGCAATTAATTCTATTTTTTTACCATATTTATTTTTAAGAAATTGAGGATATGTTTGATACGGAATCCTAAAATTAAAAGGATTGCTCGACCATAATTTTTGATAGGTATAAAGCATATGATCGGTTATGGAAATATATTTGTCACAAGTTAAAACTATTGCCTTCATTGTATTTATTTACCTATAATTGATAATAATCTTATAATTTGATTGAGAATCAGTGTAATAATAATGGTTGCATCGAATTAGCTACCTTACTTAAAATTGTCTTCATTCTACTCTCCCAAGAAAACTGACGAGCAAAATCAATTTGTCGAGTATATCCATCGGCTTTGTATGGATGAGTTTCTAAAGCCTTAGTAAGAGCATTAGCATAGGCAGTAGCATTATCTGTTTCGCACCAAGCTGCCACAATATTTGCTTCTTTAAATTCTAGTAAAGGGGGAATTTCTGTAGCAACAATTGGTGTTCCCGAAGCTAAATACTCAAAGAACTTTAACGGGGATGTAAAAGTCGCTGCCTCTCCAGAACAATGAGGATGGGCTAAAATATCTGCTGCTTGAAGTAAACTTGGCAGTTGTTCGTGAGGAAGATAGCCTAAAAAAGTAGCATTACTAATTTGTTTTTCTTTAACTATCTGTTGATAAGCTGACAGTTTTTTATCATTTCCTCCCGCGAACACAAATTGAATATGAGGTAATTTTTGAGCTACTTCTAATAATAAGTCTACTCCTTTAAATTTATATAAGCCTCCTGAATAAACGACTAAAAAAGGTTTATCTTTATCTAAAAGTTTTTTACGCCATTGTTGGGCTTTTTCTGGCTGTCTGATTAAAAAAGATTGATTAAAACTTAGATGCAGTTTGACAATTTTTTCGGGAGGCATTCCATTAGCAATCATATTTTCTTTGACAGAATCTGCTACGGTAACTGCTATTTGAAACAGGGGACTATTAACAATTTCTGGATCGTATTTATTTTTTTGATAATGTTCTCGCTCGTAAATAACAGGAATACCAGATTTGATTGCTACTTTTACTAAATTCCAATCTAAAGTATGGAGAATTTTAGTATGGGGGAATATATGTAGAGGGAAATAATATTTACAGATAACTGTACTGGGATTATTCCACTTTCCTCCATTCTGCCTAATAGGAGAAGGCATAGCCAAAGGGAGGACTTTGAGTTTATCTTGAATATTGTAATATTTAATTAGTTCTGCCGATGGTTTTTGTGGGCGAAAAGGATAAAACCAATCTAAAGGATTATAAGATAAATTTTTCTGATTTAGATAAACTAAAATTGCCGAATATCCTAAATTAGCTACTGCATTGGCGGTATTTACATCATGAACTATATGGGCTTCTGGTTGTGGTAGAGTATTTTTTGTAAAGAAGACATAATGTTTAGACATTATCTATTAACTATTACCTATTATTTATTGCTCCCTCAAGATTAACTTTCTTCTGCTAATTTGTGTTCATACATTTTGAGAACATCGAGCATATCTCTAGCAGATTGATAAGACTCTTCAATCATTCTATCTTTCTCTTCTAGATCTTCAATCAAATTCTCAGTAACTAAGCGTAGAGAGCCAAATACAGAATTAAGATGATTGCGCATTTGATAGGAGAAATCTAAATTATGTTGTTTGTCTACAAAGCCATTTTTTGATGATAATGCGGGGCTATCTGTAAATTGCATATTATACAAACGAGCATAGTAACCATTTTTAGCTAGCAATTCTTCATGATTGCCCATTTCTACTATTTTGCCTCGATCGAGTGCTACAATACAATCGGCTTTTTGGACTGTAGATAGCCTATGAGCTATGACTAGGGTAGTGCGATCGCGACATAATTCGTCAATTGCTTCTTGGACTAATCTTTCCGAAACAGTATCTAAAGCACTGGTAGCCTCATCTAAAATAAGAATATCTGGATTACGGAGTAACGCACGAGCGATCGCCATTCTTTGTCTTTGCCCTCCCGAAAGCATTACCCCCCTTTCGCCAATTTCGGTATCGAATCCTTGGGGCAGTTGGGTAATAAATTCATAAGCATTAGCTCTTTTTGCTGCTGCGATCGTGTCTTCTTCACTAACTCCCTTCAATCCATAACAGATGTTGTAGCGTACGGTGTTGCTAAATAGAAACGTATCTTGGCTTACAATACCCATCGAGCTGCGAACACTTTTAATGTCATATGCTCGTAAATCCTTACCGTCTATAGTGATGCGCCCACCAGTAGGATCGTAAAATCTAGGTAATAAATCGGCTATGGTTGATTTTCCTGCCCCAGAAGCACCTACTAAAGCAATAGTTTTACCCTTTGGTATCCATAAATCTATTTCTTTTAGTACTAATTTTTCATGTTCTGGATAGGCAAAACTGACTCCTTCAAAACTAATTCCTTTAGTTAGTTTAGTATAAACTTTTTTGCCCGATTCAATAAATAACTTATTATCACGGCGTAAGAATTCAACTACTATTTCAGTACTAGGAAGATTATTAGCAAGTTGAGTACGACCACTATTAAACTTACTTACAATTGGCAATAAACGAAACAAAATAACTATATAAGAAATAAGTACAACTGGAGGCAATTGCTCGACAAATAGGAAATTTCCCAACCATACTAAGCTCAAAACAAGTACAATACCTGAGATTTCATTAATAGGTCCAACCAGTCCTGTAACTAATTGAGCATCTAGTTGTGCCTTTTCTCTTTCTTTGATAAACTTTTTGACAATTCTATATTCTTCTTCTTCATTGCTCACAGTTTTTATGAGGCGAATTCCTGTAAGAATTTCATGAATTTTTTGCGAATATTCTCTAGATTTTTGAGATAAATACTTACCTAATCTTTTCGAGTAAAGAACAAAATATTGATTGCCAAGAACAATTAATCCTAGTAAAAGTGTGGCTACAATCGTTAATTGCCAAGAGATTACCAGCAAAATATAAATAAATGTCAGGATGTTAATACTACTAACAAATAAACCGATCGCACTCCGAACTGATCCTGCTGCTCTTTCTATTTCTCTATTAATCTGACTGGCGATATCTCCTATTTTATTTCTGTTATGAAAATCTAGGCTGACATCTAAGATTAGCTGAACTCCAGATAATCTCATCCCATTAACTAAATGCTTAGAATAGTGACTGCCGATTAGCAAATTAATATAGTTAGTTGCATTTTTAAGGATGATTGCTAGTAATACTAATCCAACCATCATTATTAATTTTTGTTCTCCTTCAAAGCCATCAAATAAAGAGAAAAATTTATTAAGGATTTCTGGCTTATTAGGAACTTTTAAGTCTCCTTCTTCCCCCAAATAAACTGCCAAAATTGGTATAAGTAAAGCAGTACTAACCCCATTAAAAATAGAACCACTAAAGCTAAAAATAATAATCAAAAAAACCATTAAAGGTCTTTCTCTGATTGTCTTAAAAATAAAATTGCTAGAAGTCATAAACAATTAATTTAGAGTAAATAAAATAATTTATTTTAAGTTTAGTTTAGTCATAGTGCGATCGAGGATTTGTGCCATTGTCTCGATGCTATAGTACTGAATACATCTTTTTCTTGCCTCTATTCCTTTGGTTTTTGCTCTATCTAAATCGGCAAAAATATCTTGAATTGCATGGGCTATTTGTTCGGGACGACTGGGAGGAACTAAATATCCAGTATCTCCTAAAATTTGCGGTATGTCTCCTACCTCAGTCGCCAAAATCGGTTTTGCCATTGCCATACCATCGGTTAATTTGAGAGGAAATTGAGCTTGGGCAGCAGGAGTATTTCTTTGGGGAACAACAATAATATCCGCTGCTGCAACAATTTCGGGCATGAGAGCGACAGGAGAGGGAGGCAGTTGAATAATCCATTTACCCCACTTTTCTTTTAATTGTCGATCGTAATCATCGTAAGGACTACCACCAACGATCGCAAGTCTGAGATCGCTTTGCCCTAAAATATCTAAAGCAATCAGTACATCTTCTACTCCTTTATAAGGTCTGGGTGCGCCAGGAAACATTAAAATTTTGTAATCAACTAAATCATATTTAACACGACTGGCCCGATAATCATAGTTAGCTGGATTAAAAAGATCGGTATCTTTGCCATTGGGAATGTAAATACCGCCGAAACGATTTTGTAAAAATTGGTTATGGATAGTAATTACATCGGCACGAGAATATAAATTTTCAATCCATTTTAAATAAAGAGGATGATCGGGATGTTTTAATGCTCCTTCTGCCGTAAATACATCCCTGAAAAATTGCTTTACACCAGGACGATATTGCCATTTTTCGCCACCATACCAACTTAATTCCCAGTCATCAATATCTAACATTAAAGGGCGATGACTTAAGAATTTTTTAACTAGGGCAATACCAAAACTAGTAGGCTTTAGCTTGACTGCGTAGATAATATCGCCGTCAATTTTTTCGATCGCTTGAGATGCTGCGGACAAAAAACCTGAATGGTATTCACAAGGAAAAGCAGATATAGGTATTTTACTATCAGCGATCGCCTGAGACTTTTCACCAAAAGCAACCCCCACCATTTCTACTCGATAATCTAGTTTACGCAGAGCTTGAGCCAAAAGAAAGGGACGTACACCACCACCCCATCTACCAGCACCACTACTGGATAGATCGCTGACTACTAAAGAAACTTTCGGTTTATGATTGTCTGCTGGCACAGTTGGTTAATATTTATCTGTTCACTACTTTTTTTATCATAATTAAGCATCCGTAGCTGAATTGTCGAGGGATAGATAAAAGATATAGGACAATCAATTATATCTTTACCGTCTAGTTAAATGTCAAAATTGAATTGGGACATATATTAAGAATTTATATTTTTAGGTAAAGAACTAATCTAGAAGTTTCAAAATTAAAATAATAAAGCTAACTTTTAATGAAGTTAAGGAGGGTAAAAATGGTCACCGCTGCAAGACCAGAACACAAAGTAAAAATCGGTCCAACTAAACTCTTGATTAATAATGAATGGGTAGAAAGTGTTTCTAGAAAGCGATTTGAAACAATTAACCCGACGACAGAAGAGGTAATTTGTGATGTTGCCGAAGCAGATGAACCCGATGTAGACAAGGCAGTAGCAGCAGCGCGAAAAGCCTTCAACAATGGTAGCGACTGGCGAAAAATCTCGGCAAGAGGGCGAGGAGAATTACTTTATAAGCTAGCGGATTTAATTGAAGCCAACCAAGAAGAACTAGCACGACTAGAAACTCTAGACAATGGTAAGCCTATTTCCGAATCTCTTAATATGGACTTACCCTTTGTGATTGAAACCTATCGCTATTATGCTGGCTGGGCTGATAAAATTCAGGGTAAGACTATTCCAATTAGTGGGTCTTACTTCTGCTATACTCGCCACGAACCAGTAGGCGTAGTCGGTCAAATCATTCCCTGGAATTTCCCTCTGCTAATGCAAGCATGGAAACTAGCACCAGCTTTAGCAGCAGGTAATACGGTGGTTCTTAAAACAGCGGAACAAACTCCTCTATCAGCATTACGGGTAGGAGAGTTAATTATAGAAGCTGGCTTTCCGCCTGGGGTGGTAAATATTCTCTCTGGTTATGGGCCAACCGCAGGTGCAGCGATCGCCCGTCATATGGATATCGATAAGGTAGCCTTTACTGGTTCTACCGAAGTAGGACGCTTAATTATGGAAGCTGCTGCAAAAAGTAACCTCAAGCGGATCACTCTAGAATTAGGTGGCAAGAGTCCCAATATTGTCTTTGCTGATGCCGATCTCGATGCAGCCATAGAAGGGTCACATAATGCTCTGTTTTTTAATCAAGGGCAGTGTTGCAATGCAGGTTCGCGACTGTTTGTTGAAGAAAAATGTTACGACGAATTTGTAGCCAAGTCGGTCGAGCGAGCTAAACAACGTAAGTTAGGCGATCCCTTTGCTGAGGATACCAAACAAGGCCCTCAGGTAACTCAAGAACAGTTCGATAGAGTGATGAGTTATATCGAATCTGGAATGCGCGAAGGGGCTAGAATGTTGTGTGGCGGTCATCGCGCAGGCGATCGCGGATATTTTATCGAGCCGACAGTTTTCGCTGATGTTCGAGATGAAATGAAAATCGCTCAAGAAGAGATTTTTGGACCTGTCATGAGCATTATTAAGTTTAAAGACATGAACGAACTGATCGAGCGGGCAAATAAAACGATTTACGGTTTAGCAGCAGGAGTATGGACAAAAGACGTTTCTAAAGCCCATGCGATCGCTCATAATGTCCGTGCTGGCACTGTCTGGATTAACTGCTACCATGCTTTTGATATTGCTGCACCCTTTGGCGGTTTCAAACAATCTGGCATGGGACGCGAACTAGGTGAATATGGTTTACAGCAGTATACGGAAGTTAAAACAGTGACCTTGAAAATGTCCGCAGAATAAAAATTTACTAGCTAATAGCTAAAAACTAATAGCTATTAGCTGTTTTTTGATTGTTATTAACGGCGATCGCTCTAATTAGGGCTTGCTGAAAAAGTCTGAGTAAAACATTAGTTCTTTTGAAAATTTATTCAACAAGCAAAAGGGTATATATAAAGATTATAAGTAAGTATATCTAATATAACTTAAATTTATTAAAAGCCCATTCCAGAGGTTTTCGACAAAAAATCGAGACAAAAACTCCCTTAACACAACAGAAAGATTCATAAGCAAAAAGATAATAGCAATAGTTGTAGCACTGGTTGAGGGAAGTTTTGCCATGATTTTATTTAGACTAAATCTTCGCTTACCTTGCCCAAATTTCCCTTCAATAGCATTACGAATTCTTTCATCCTCTTGCCCTTGTTTCTTAGTTTTATCATTGAGATTTTTGGGCGGTCTTCCTAGGGGAACTCCACTGATTCTAATTCCTTTTTCTTTACAGAAAGCTCGATTCTTTCTTGTCCTATAAATTCGAGCTACGTGAACTGATTCGGGATAATAACCTGTTTTTTCTTTAAAGGATTCTACTTGTTCTATAAAATGATTTGATTCATTAAAATTGTTCCAACTTAAATAGTCTAAAAAAACATAACCCTCAACACAACTAGCAGAAATTTTTGCCCCGAATTCTACTGAATAACCTGCTTTTCCTCTTACTATGGTGCGTATATGCGGTTGATTGATCCTAACAATTCTATCTTCAATCCTATGAGTTTTATGTTCATACATCCACAATTGTTGGCGATAGACTTCTGTTACTACCAATAAGTTTTTATACTCCAATCTATTCAAACAACAAAGTGAAGCTCCTTCAATTAATAACTTTTCAATATGAGATAAATTTCTTTTGATATATTGTAGATGATAATCCTCTAAAATATTGTAGATAAGGGTTTTCTCGAATCTGTTCTACTGTTTCATTGTCGCTTGTTCCTAGCTTTTCCTTAATAATTAACGCCCCCAATGCCATCCTAAAACTTTTAGCTGGTGCGCCCATTTCTTCTGAAAAAAGACTTGCATACTCTTCTTCAAATTCGGACCATGGTATTAGTTTTGCCATGATTACCCAATGATTGCTCTGGGACAACCTTCCTTCTAACTCAAACTTGTCACATGAGTTAATCGATTTCTCTACTGTTCGATACACCGCTCTCATCAAATGCAAGGGTTTTGATCTATTTTACCGATTTTTCTGGTAGATCAATCAACTTTCTTATTTCCAAAACCCTCTTCATGTCATCATTTCCCAATTATTCAGCAAGCCCTAATTAATTCTTAATCGCTTTAACTTTCATCTTTATGCCACCACTAGGAGTAAAAGTAAAACCGCGACGGGATGGTTGGAGGGGACGCTTATCGAGTAATTGTAATTCAACTTGAGACAAAATAGTTGCCAGTACTAATTTCATTTCAAATAGGGCAAAAGCATAACCCAAACAGCGACGATGACCACCACCAAAGGGTAAATACTCGTAAGGAGAGAATTGTCTTTCGAGAAATCTTTCTGGTTTGAATTTTTTCGGTTCGGGATAAATATCTTCTCGTTGATGAGTTAAATAGATACAAGGAAATAAAGAAGTACCCGCCTCAAAAGTATAGCCCATCAGTTCAAAAGGCTCTTTCAACTGGCGACCTACAAATACAACAACGGGATAAATTCTGAGAGTTTCAGCAATTACGGCACTAAGATAGGGAAGTTTAATAATAGTATTGTAATCTGTATTATTATCTAAAGAATTTAATTCTGTTTTGAGTTTTTGTCCTATTTCTGGAAGATAATGCAGCCAATAAAATGCCCAAGCTAATGAACTAGCAGTAGTTTCATGACCAGCAAATAGCATGGTCATTAACTCGTCTCTTATTTCATCATCTCTCATTGGGTTGCCGTCTTCGTCGCGGACAGACAGCATTAAACTAAGAATATCTTCTCCTAGAAGATCGGGGTTATTTCTACGTCGATCGATCTCGGTTTGTAAGATTTCTCTGATTATTCTTTGTTGTTTGAGAAATTTACCCCAAGGAGTTAAAGCACCCAAATCTTTTTGCAAGAAAGGAAGCATGAGAAAAAAAGAATTAGCAGGAGTATTAAGCATATCCAGCCACTCAACCAAAATTTGTTTTAGTCGATCGAATCTTTCTCCTTCATCTATCCCAAAAATAGTTCTTAAAATAATCCTCAAAGAAATTTCTTGAGTATAGTCGCGAATACAAATAGTTTGACCTACTTGCCATGACCAAATAACTTCTTTGGTAACATCAACCATTGTTTTACCATAACTTTTCATCCTCTCTCCATGAAAAGGAGGCATCAGTAACTTACGATGTTTTTGGTGTTGAATGCCATCTAGTAAAACTAAAGAATTATCTCCAAGTAAAACTTTTACTGCTAAGCTAGATTGTTGGTCTACTTCAAATAAATTGGGATCGGCAGTAAATACTTTTTCTATAGCTTGAGGATCGCTAAAAATAGCGTTGGGAGGATATAAAGCCGATTTAGATACATAAAAAATATCTCCATACTTTTGCTTACATTTTTCTAACGTACCAAACTGGTCTATCATCACCTGCATCATTGTGATGAAGAAAGGCATTTTCGGGCCGTTAGGTAGTTTTGGTTTAACTTGAGATGAAGTTAAGCTAGTCATAATCTAAGTTGCGATCGATTATTTTTCTTTAATATAAGAAAAATAACTATCTACCTAAGATTTTTTTGGTTCAATGAGCAATGAAGCCAGTTATTAACAAAGGTAGCAGAATAATCACAGATAGCCAGAAAAGTAATGTTCCTGCATCGACATCAACTTCATTGGTATTATTTTTTTTAGGTTGTTTATCCATGAATTTTATTATTTAACTATTGTTGATCTTGGCGATCGAATCGATAAATTTAGCCACAACAGCAGATCGATCCCCCTTTCGCCATACTATCGCGATCGCGGGTTGGGGAGTTGCTTCAATTAATGGTTTGTAAACAACTCCAGTACGTTGCAGATTTTGAATCGATTCTGGGACAATAGCAATACCTATTTCTGCGGAGACTAAACTCACAATACTTTGTATCTGCGTCGCTTCTTGAACAATTTGGGGGCAAAAATTGGCTTGTTGACAAAGACTAATAACGCGATCGTACAATTCTGGTGCTAAGTTACGGGGAAAGAAAATAAAAGATTCTTCTGTTAAAGATTGACACGAAATATGCTCTTTATCTGCTAAATAATGGTTTTCTGGTAGAGCTACCACTAAAGTTTCCCATAAAATAATTTGAGAATTAAATTCTGGTTTGTCTACAGGCGGACGAACAAACGCAATATCTAATTTTTCTTCTACCAACCATTGCAATTGCTCTTTAGTGGTTAACTCTTTTAGTTGTAATTTAACTTCTGGTACAAGAGTCCGAAAATTTCTGAGCATAGACGGAATAACATTATAAGCAGCAGAACTAACAAAGGCGATCGATAATTCTCCTTGTTCTCCCCGACTAATTTTTTGACCTGTAGATATTGCTCGTTCTAATTGTTGAAAAATCTGTTGAGTTTCTCTTAAAAAAACTTCTCCTGCTTCAGTTAAGTTTACTTGTCTTTTGGTGCGATAAAAAAGTTTAAATCCTAATTCTGTTTCCAGTTGCTGGATTTGTTGACTCAGTGGTGGTTGAGCAATATGTAGTTTGGCTGCTGCCTTACCGAAATGTAATTCTTCTGCTACTGCCATAAAATACCGCAGATGTCTTAATTCCATAGTTGGTGATTAATATTTTTTAGATATTAATTTACTACCAAATATATATTGGACATGAATAATAACCTTGCTTAACCTGATAATTGTGATTAAGAAGCTGTTAGCTTTTAGCTATTTAGGTTTAAGACTTTAGCCAAAACTAAAGTGAAAGTGAAGATTTTATGGCAAACAATAACTGGAATACTGCTCTTTATGAAGGCAAGCATCGATTTGTCTGGAAATACGGAGAAGAAATAATCGAACTTTTAGCACCCCAAGCGGGAGAATATATTCTAGATTTGGGTTGTGGGACAGGACAACTAACAAATAAAATTGCTGCTACTGGGGCAAAAGTTACAGGGATCGATCGCTCTAGTGAGATGATTGTTAAGGCAAGAGCTAACTATCCTCAGCTTAAGTTTGAGGTAGCCAATGCTACTAATTTCCAGGTCAAACAACCATTAGATGCTGTCTTTTCTAATGCCGTACTCCATTGGATTAAACAGCCAGAAGCAGTAATTAATTGTATTCAGCAAGCTCTTAAACCTGGAGGACGTTTCGTTGCGGAATTTGGCGGAAAGGGTAATGTTAAACAAATTGTGCAAGCGTTGACAGAAACTTTAGAAAATTCTGGTTATGGTGGGGCAACAAACCCTTGGTATTTTCCGAGTATTGGTCAGTATGCTTCTCTTTTGGAGAAATATGGCTTAGAAGTTACTTATGCTCATCTGTTCGCTCGACCTACGCCTTTAGAAGCAGGTGATGCGGGTTTGGCTAATTGGTTGAAAATGTTTGCTGGTCTTGCTCCGTCCTTATATCGGAGGAAACCTCCGATAGGGCGGTGCGCTTTTTTATCTGAATTGTCTACTGAAGAAGAGAAGAGAATTATCGATCGAGTTATCACTAAGTTAAAGCCTACTCTCTACAATGATGGTATCTGGAAAGTAGATTATCGCCGAATTAGAGTTGTAGCTGTTAAAAACTGAAAGCTAGATCGGGCTTAGATACTTTTCTTTGTTGAGCTTAGACAGAAAACTCCGTGAAAAAATTATTATTTTCTCGTAAGTCTTTTTTCTTTACCATTATTTTTAGTATCTGTCTTTTCTCCATTTTATTTTTAGGAGGAATTGACAAATTAGGAAGCACAGTTCCTCCTAAACCCGAAAAGCCGAAAATTATAGCTATTGCACCGCCTAAAAACTTAGAGCTAGAAGTAGGAATCCCCGTTATTGAGTTTAGTGATAATCGAGTTCCCAGACAATGGTTATATGGCAACTCTAGCGATCGATTCAAGTTGTTTAGACCATTACCAGACGATCTAATAGTAGAAGAAAGTTTACCAGAATTTACTGATGCTATTAATCTTAATACCTTTGCTCAAACACAAGAAGGTGGTAATTCTCTGTTTGTAACGGTAGTATCATTTAAGCAACCCCAACTTTTGCGTGTTTGTTACGGTCTAACTGGCTCAAATATTACAGCAAAGATGAGAATAGCCAAAAAACTGGTATACCATGGAGAATTAATTCGAGTCCAACCGGGTTTGTATCCTTGGGCGATCGAAGTTAATCATGCCAAACCGCAACAGTTAGCTCGTTTGGCACCCCGCTTGACTAAAGTTACCGAACAAGAAGTTGATGAAGTCTATCAATGGCGGTTAGCACGTTGGCAAAAAACGATCGAGATGAGCCAAAAAAATGACGATCGACTTCTCGCCTCAGTCCAATTCGATCCAAGTACAATTCGCGGTAAAGAAGGTTTTTTTCGGGTCGGGCAAAGTGTTAATGGCAGATGGTGGTTTATCGACCCAGAAGGGCTGTTTTACCAAAATAAACCCAATTTAAAAGTTGTTAATCCCCTGCGGTGGGCTAATTCTCGTGCCGTCTCTATTGCCACAGAATGGGATCGGCAGCCCGTAAAAACAACAACTCCTTTGCAGGGACAAATTTTTATGACTCTTCAAGGAGGTAAAGTTACTGTGGAAGAATTAACTCCAGTAAGAGAAAGCGATCGACCTAGTTTTAAACTAAAAGGAGAAGAACTAATTATCGGCCTGGTTTGCCGTCAGGGTGTTTGGGATACAAAAGTCTATGGTAACGAGATTCGAGGAACAGTAGTTAATACTCAAAATGATGGCGAATCGATCGAATTTAAGCTTGAACTCAAAGACGATCCTAACTTAAAAGCAAAAGCACCAGCTAATGCAGAATATACCCTTAACTTGATAAGAAATGATACTAAGTTAGAAGGTACATTTAAAGGCACATATAATAATTATCCGGTTGAGGGAAGAGCGGTAGGATATCTTTATCGTCCTGTTGCTACAGTTAGATATTAGACTTGGCATGAATCCCAATCAAGCTAGAACATAACCAATGTTATATTTGACGAAGATGATTGATTACCGAGAAAACGAACATTTGTCTTTTGAAGAGTATTACGACTTCTTGAAAAGAAGCGATTTAGGTAGTCAGTATCCTCAAGAGCGATTTGAAGAAAGGATAAGAAAGCTCTTGACTACTCGTTCAGTGGCTATTACCGCTAGGAATGATGAAGGAAAGCTTATTGGAATAGCTTTTGGTATTACAGACTTTGCATACTTCCTGTTTATCACAGATTTAGGTGTGGACAGGTCTTATACAAAACAAGGAATAGGCAGTGAATTACTAGTTCGCATTCAAGATGCAGTGGGTAGAGAGGAGGATATTACGGTAGTTACAGTCTCCAATGAAAATGCAACAGGCTTCTACGAAAAGTGTGGATATGTATCTGAGGACTGTCTGTTTTGGAAGCCTTGTAAACTCTGGAGTAAGTTTGAAATAATTTAGTTTAACCTGAGTTAGGGATAAGAAAAAAGATAATGTGCGATCGCAGCTAAGGCAAAAATAGATATGGGCATCAATAAGCCAATTAGTCTAATGGTAGATTGCCATGCTTCTAGTCTAAAAGGGCGGTTAATTTTAAGTATCCATAACTGCTTTAATTTATTGTGTTTTTGAAAGCAATTAAATCAATTAAAAGATCGTCATTTATCTGTCATGAGTATTATCTTTAGATCCCGTGAGCTTGGTAAACTGAATCTTGAGAAATAATTCATTACGGGAGAAAAGCTTTTGCTAGACGAACAAGCCAAGAAAACCATGCTGCGTAAAATTCCCCACGGACTTTATATTTGTGGGGTTAAAGATGGGGAGGAAATGAACGGCTTTACTGTTAGCTGGTTAATGCAGTCTTCTTTTACACCTCCATTGGTTGTTAATTGTGTCAAACAGGGAACTAGTTCTCATGACATGATTGAGAAAACTAAAGTGTTTACGATTAGTTTCTTAGAAGACGGACAAAAAGATTTAGCAGCTAAGTTTTTTCAACCAAAAAGCCGTGTAGGTAATAAATTTGAAGACGTAGAATTCTATGAGGGTACGGAAACAGGCTGTCCCATTATCAAAGATTCTTTGGGCTACATTGAATGTAAAGTAGTTGGAACAGTAGATGAAGGAGATCACACTGTTTATGTCGGTGAAGTAATCAGTTCGGGAATTCACCGCGAAGGCGAACAACTATTACTATCATCTACTGGCTGGAACTACGGCGGTTAAAATCATTTATCGGGTTGGGGGCAAACGGCGGTTTGCCCTTACATTATTAATTATTAAGATAGAGAATCATGCCTTTAATTCAAGTAAAATCATCTATTTCTCAACCAGAAAAAACTGTGGTAGAAGGTTTATTAAAAAATTTGTCGGCTAATTTGGCTAAACATTTAGGTAAACCAGAATCCTATGTGATGACAGCGTTTGAATCTGATGTACCTATGTCTTTTGCTGGCACTTTCGATCCAGTTTGCTATGTAGAAATAAAAAGTGTTGGTAACATGAGTTCTGCACAAACTAAAGCAATGAGTCAAGATTTTTGTCAGCAAATTAGTGAAAAATTAGGAGTACCAACTAAACGTATTTACATAGAGTTTAATGATTCTCCAGGTTATCTTTGGGGTTGGAATGGCTCGACTTTTGGCTAATTTTCTCCTAGGGTTTGGTAAGACTAAACCCTTTACTTAAATCAGACAAATTTATAGTGGCAGTATCAAAAGTCTACACATTGGTATAATCGCATTTACCGACTTGAAATCTGTAAATGAAAATTGCGATTATTGCTTCTGGCTTTCTACCTGTTATTGATGGTGTCACGGTTACTGGATTTTATCGAGTCCAAATATTGAGGAAATTAGGACATGAAGTATTATTATTCTGTCCCGACTATAGTAAATTAGAATCTATTTATCCTGACTGGCGCAAATATACTGGTGAGATTTTACCTGGAGTAAAGGTAGTTAATCTTAAAAGCAATCCTTTTTTTGTTGAATTTGAACGTAATCCAGCGTGGAATTCTTATAGAACAGTTTTACAAGAATTAGAACAGTTTAAACCAGATATTATTCACGTCGATGAGCCAGAAAGACTCTTTGTTATGGGATTTTGGCGTGTTGCTGGAGTAGATTTTGCTAGAAGCAAAGGTATTCCCTGTGTCAGTTTTTTTAGAACTGATTTTTTAGAATATTTAGAAGACTTTTTTCCTTTACCTCGTTGGGCGATCGCTACTCTGCAATTTTTGGTTAAAAAGCTAATTGTCTATGTGTATAATTCCTACGATTTAACTTTAGTAGCTAGTAAAGTTACATTTCCCAAAGTTACTGGTCTGGGTATTAATAATGCTATTTATAGTAACTTATTAGGACTTGATAGTAATAAATATACTTCTCAATTACGTCAAAAAAATTTTTTTGCTCGAACCTATAACTTGCCTCAAGTATACCAAAAAGTTAAACTAATCTTTCTTGGTAGATTAACTCCCGATAAAGGCTGGAATTTTACACTCGATGCTTTTTCTACTGTTTTTAAAGAAATCGATCCCGAACAAATAGCGATTTTAGTTGCTGGAGACGGAGAAAGCAAAACAGAAATTATCGATCGACTCGGTAAGTTAACACCAAATCTACATTTACTCGGTAGGATATTACCCGAAAATGTTCCTGCCTTGCTAGCAAATAGTGATATTCATGTAACTACTTCCGAAAAAGAAACTAGAGGCTTAACCGTCTTAGAAGCCTTTGCTGCTGGTATTCCTGTCTTAGCACCCCGTGCTGGTGGAGTGGTAGAAAATATCGAACCAGGAATTAATGGATTGTTATTTAATCCCCAAGATATTGATGATTTTACTGCTAAGCTAAAATATTTAGTCGATAATCCAGATTTAAGACAAAAAATGGGACAAAAAGGTCGAGAATTAGTTTTGTCTCAATATACTTGGGAACACACTATATCTAATTTGATTAATATCTGGCAAAAAAGGATAGATAGGCTCAAAAACCAGTAGATTAGCTAAAGATTAACCGCAGCTACAAAAATAATCACTCAAATAAGCGAGTAGCGATCGCCTTTCTCAATGATAGCCTTTTCTTTTCTGGGATAAAGTAAATAAATAGACACCTAAAATTTTATCCCTGTAGGCAAATTAGCTACTTGCGAGGAGAACTCTTTAAAATCATGCTCGATTCAAAATCTATTTTGGAAGTATTGCGTCCCGTTCAAGACCCCGAACTACAAAAAAGTTTAGTAGAGCTAAACATGATTCGCAATGTTAAAGTTGACGGTAGTAAAGTTAGTTTTACTTTGGTACTGACTACTCCTGCTTGCCCCCTCAGAGAATTTATTGTCGAAGACTGCCAAAATGCTGTTAAAACATTACCTGGAGTAGAAGAAGTAGATGTAGAAGTTACTGCGGAGACTCCCCAACAAAAATCCTTGCCAGATCGTACAGATGTTCCAGGCGTAAAAAATATTGTAGCGGTTTCTAGTGGTAAAGGTGGTGTCGGTAAAAGTTCTGTAGCCGTTAATATTGCTATCGCTTTGGCGCAAACAGGAGCAAAAGTAGGTCTACTCGATGCGGATATTTATGGCCCTAATGCCCCAAATATGTTGGGTTTATCTGAGAGCAAAGTAATGGTCAAAAATGGTGCAAACGGGGAAGTATTAGAACCAGCTTTTAACTATGGAGTTAAACTAGTCTCCATGGCATTTCTGATCGATCCCGATCAACCAGTTATTTGGCGAGGTCCCATGCTCAACGGAATTATTCGTCAGTTTCTCTATCAAGTAGAATGGGGAGAATTAGACTATCTAATCGTCGATATGCCTCCAGGTACGGGAGATGCTCAATTGACTATGGCTCAAGCTGTACCCATGGCAGGAGCAGTAATTGTAACTACTCCCCAAACCGTCTCTTTATTAGATGCTCGTCGTGGACTGAAAATGTTTCAACAACTGGGAGTCAATGTCTTGGGAATTGTCGAAAATATGAGTTATTTTATTCCTCCCGATCGACCAGATACAAGTTACGATCTGTTTGGTTCTGGCGGTGGCGAAAGAACGGCTCAAGAGTTGGATGTTCCTCTACTTGGTTGTGTCCCCCTAGAAATTGCTTTACGGGAAGGTGGAGATAATGGTATCCCCATTACTATCTCTCAACCAGAGTCAGCTTCGGCTCTAGCTTTAAACCAAATAGCTCGACAAATCGCTGCTAAGGTATCTGTAGCTGCTTTTGCTTGAATTAATTAATAATGGCGATCGCCTTTTATTCTGTCAGAAAGTGCGATCGCCCGAGCGAATTGATTGGTGAAAAACTGATTATTAAGTAGGTATGCAAAATTATTTGTATAATTACGTTTCAGCCAAAATAAATTAGCTTTTATTCCCCAAGTCCCGAGCTTCCTAGGGTTCCCCAAACTCAAAAATATACAATTAATTTTTCCCAGGTACTTATCTTGGGATTTGGGGGACATCGGCAGTAGTAGCCTGGAAAAAAGATTGCTTTTCAAATCCTAAAGTCTTGGCTATCAGAGAGTTAGGAAATCCCTGAATTTTTTGATTATATTCTTGTACTGTTCGGTTGTAGCGCATCCGCTCTACGGCAAGGCGATTTTCTGTACCTGCTAGCTCGTACTGGAGATTGACAAACAATTGAGAGGATTGTAACTCTGGATTGGTAACGGCATAATCACGGAAATGTCCGATGGCTCGATTTATTTTAACCATAGCAACAGCTTTTTCTTCTGGGGTGACTGCCTGCACATAAGCCTGGCGGGACTGAACCAGTAAAGATATTAGTTCTTTTTCGCGTTGGGCATAGACTTGCGTCACGCTGACGAGATTGGGAATTAGGTCAGTACGCCGTTGTAGTTGATTTTCCACTTGCGCCCAGGCTACTTCAGTTTTTAAAGCTGCACTAGAAAGAGAATTATAAGTCCAGACATTCCAGAAAGCGATCGCAAAGAGTAAAGCTGCACCAAATTTTAACAGCATTTGACGGTGCATCCTTACTTTTCTCTGCTGCTCTAGCTTTTGCTGTTGCTGCGATCGAACATCTTTAATTGCCCGCTCGATAAACTGAGGGGGAATACCTGCTTCTGTCGCTGCTTCTACCAGTTCCGAATCAGAATAGCTCTTTTCCCGTTCGGCATAGTACCGAGAGGCTAACTCTAAAACCTCTGAAGCAATATCTTCAGGAATGCGAATTTCTGGGGTACTCATGATTATCTAGAACTAGGTTTAAATTACTAAATAAGAGGAGGAAGTTGAACTAAATTACCAATCACCGCCAGCACCACCGCCACCACTGCTACCACCGCCGAAGCTGCCACCACCACCGCCAAAGCTCCCTCTACTGCTACTACCACCCGAAACAATCCAAGAATCACTAGAAGGAGGAGGTAGACGAGGAATGATTTCTTCCTTCTCTTGACGATAGTTACAACAGTGACACTCATCGATTATCAGGCGTTTTCCCTCATTAAATTGCGTCGCTCGTTTGAGAGTCTTCTGGGTGTGCGTTACGGTTAATTCATCACAGGTATGGCATCGCCTAAATCGAGTCTCCGAAGACACGTAAGCTACCAAGTGAAAATCCTCCTCAGCTAGCTGCTGACTACAAGTAGGGCATCTCCAGCCTTCAAAGGAAATGCTACCTATCATTCGCGCTACTTTCTGCGGTTCGCTTAGAACGGAAACCAGTATTTTTGTATTGTTTAGTCGCTGCATTTGCTGGTGGCAATTAGCACAAAAGAAGATGCGCTTGCCCCCTCTAAAACGCGATTTTCCACTAGGTTTGATGAAAACTCTACGACTCATGTCAACGGCAGTCCCTATAACCAATGCCAAGATAGTACCTCCCGTTAGCAATATCCAAGGAAGAGGAAGATTTTGAGGAATTTTTTCGCTAATAGGTAACCCTCGATCGCCTTCTAAAGCAACCACCAGAGCTTTTGTTCCTGCTAAAGTACCTCCATCAAAGTCGCCTTGTTTGAATCTCGGTGTAATTTTCGTGTCAATAATTCTGCCTACTTGAGCATCGGGTAAAATCCCTTCTACACCGTAGCCAGTTTCAATTTCCACACGGCGATCGCCTACTGAAATTAAAAACAGCACTCCATTATCCTGTTCTTTCTTACCAATTCCCCAATAATTGAATAACTCGGTCGTAAACTCCTTGGGGGAAGCAGCAGGAGCAGTTTCTGGGACTGTCACCACTGCCATTTCCGTACCATTTTTCGCCTCTAACTGCTCGAGCGTCTGATTTAATTGGGCTTCTGTGGAATCTGTAAGAATCTCTGCTAAATCCGTCACCCAGCCATCATATACTTGTCTGGGATTGGGTACTTCTTCTACAGTTAAAGCCTCACTTTTAAGGGGAAAAAGGAAAACAGCAAGACACAAAGAACTAGCTAAAAGAGTGCTTTTGAGTTTTTTGGGTAAATTGGCTTTCATCGTTTTAGCCTCCAGCCTGAAACTTAAAGTCCCACCTGTTCGATCGATGGTTCGTGCTGGCAGCAGGAGGACTCGTTTGTTTCTTATACTTGACGAACGGCGATCTGGGTACTTTTAAATACCCTCTTACTTATATTTTCGCTTTAGTTATGGAAACAGTAATAAAAAAAATACAAAATGAAAAACTAAGCTCTAGCTTGACGAGTTTACACGAAAATCAGCACTCAGCTTTGCTCCAGAGGTTTTGTTGCATTTAGCTTTGATTTGGGCAAACTAAACTTGACGCTAATTTATTTACTTTGGGTACATCTGGGGTACATTAGAGTTTTAATCGGGTGTAAGAGGTTGTTCATAAAGTAAACCTTAAGACAGTCAAAAGCTATTAGCTGCCACGATCGGAAGTTCCGAGGACTTTCTCCCCAAATCCCTAAGTCCCCAAGTCCCCAAATCTTCAAGAATTTAATCTTTTTTTGACAAACAGTCTCTAAAACCATGGAGAGGGAGGGATTCGAACCCTCGGACTCTTTCAAGTCACTCGAGTTCAAGTCGAGCAAAGATTTTAGTATTATTCTTAATATTTGGTAATCTTAGTATTTTTTCAATTGGACTCTGAGATTTTGGCGTACAATTAGCGTACACTTAAAAAGTAATAATTTTTTTGGTTTACATTCTTATGTACGCTCCTAAATTTCGATACCGCAAAGCTAACCTTAATGTAACAGATAAGAATACTTATGCTGTAAATATCCCCAGACACATTGCTAAACAAATATATAGGAAATCTAGAAAAAGAATAAGTCTTTATCTTAGCGTCAAAGATAATGATGCAATGATTCAAGCTTTGAATCATTTAGACAAAATCCAAAAGCTCATAGATAATGAAGACTGGCAAGGTTTATTTGATTATGAAGAATCTCTTAAACCAAAAATTATACAGGGTAGTTTTACCAAACAAACTTTGTATGATTTTTGGCTTGAATATGTTAAGGCTAAAAGTGATAGTTGGGAAATATCTTATTTAGAAAATGATATTAAACAAGCTTCCCGTTTATTATCACAAGCACCCCAAGTTAATCTTAATGATGATCTTAATCCTTTAATTAATTACTTGTTTGAGGTAACAACCGTTAAACAAGTTAAACGTTATCTCAAACAAGTATCAGCTTGTTTGACTTGGGGCGTAAGACGTAAATTAGTTAAAGAAAATCCATTACCTGAGTTTATTAAAACATTAGTAACTCATAAAAAAAATGAAGAAGATTTTGATATTAATCCATTTACACTCAAAGAAAGAGATTTAATTATAAATGCTTTTCGTACAGGAAAATATGAACGATATCAAGGTAGTCATACCCAATATGCAGATTATATAGAATTTAATTTCTATACAGGAGCAAGAACAAGTGAAACTCTAGGCTTAAAATGGGAACATATAGATTTCCAAAAAAAAGTAATTAAATTTCAAGAAGCTTTAGTGTTAGCTACTAATGGGCATAATGGCATATCAATACAAAAAAAAGGATTAAAAACTCAAAAAACTAGAATTTTTCCTATGAACAATCGATTATATAATTTATTATCTAATCGAAAATTAAGAATTAATCCAAAATCAATAGATAACGTTTTCAATGATGTAAAACATAATACTTTTCGGCAAGGCGCATATCGATATATTCTTAAACGATTGAATATTGAATATAGAAGACCATATCAAACAAGACACACATTCATTACAATTATGGCAAATAACTCAAATTTAAAATTACATCAAATTGCTCAAATTTGTGGAACATCCATATCCGTAATTGAACATCATTATCTAAGTAACACTTTAAGTATAATGACGCTACCAGAAATTTAAATAAAATTAGGTAGAGAATAATACTCTACCTATTGCCCATGTACATAAATATTGATTGATTAATCCTACTATAACAGCTACCTATTTACTAGGTAGTTTTATTTTTATCGCTCATCAACAAAAAGACGAGCGACCCCGCGCCGACGAAAGGCGCAAGGGAACGCGCGAGTTATTAGGGGAATAATCCCCTAACCTACCAAACTAATTAAGTATTCGTTTCCTTCTATTAGTATAACCATACTAATAAATAACTTGTAGTATAAAAATCTAACTTTCATGCAACGAGATTTCAGTAGTTTGATAGCCCAAAACCCGCGAATATATTTTGTAGTATTTTACTCAATTGCTTCTATTAGGTAATACAAAACAAATAACGGTAAAACTACCCCAACCGCTTTTATTGTTAGTATATTGCCTCGCCTACTACCGTCAAGTATCTTCACTGCGTTACGACCCTACGGGCAAGTACTTGACTGTATACGGCTATGAGGCAATGTTTCTTTTTTTTGTAAGCGGTGGGGGGGGTATGGTTAACCTTTCTCTAATAAACAAGGGAAGGTAAAACGCTATTCATGTTATTTAAAACTATGACTACTACTACATCTTTTAAGTTAACTGAAGACCAAGCCACCGCTATTGTAAAGCTAAAAGAATTTTGCAGCTATCCCGACGGGAAATATTTTAGGCTAACTGGTTATGCGGGAACTGGGAAAAGTTTTATTATCTGTCAGCTTATTCGTTGGCTAAAAGATTATAACTATTCGTTTTTAGTGGCATCTCCTACTAATAAAGCTGCTAAAAACTTAAAAAATATGGCAAGTGAGACGGGTTTAATAATTGATGTAACAACAGTCGCCAAATTACTCGGTCAACAAGCGGTACTCAATCAAAAAACGGGAAAAGAAGAATTTGTAAGCAAAAAAAAAGATGATGAGAATGCGCCAATTTATGACGTAATCATTATTGATGAGTTTTCCATGGTAAATTGCGATAACTTTACCGATATAGTCTCGGAAGTAGAATATCTCAAAACTAAAGTTATTTTTGTTGGTGACGCTGCCCAATTACCGCCAGTGGGAGAAAAAGAGCCAATAATAGCTAACCATCCTACTATTACCAGATACGCTAACTTATCTGAAGTAGTTCGTTACGATGGGGAACTTGCAAAAGTTGCAGAAGAGATTAGAAATAATCCGATATTTAATAAGGTTATGTATCCTTTTACTACTACCAGCGATCGAAGTATTGTAACGAGCGATCGCTATGAATGGTTAGAAAAAGCAGTAGAGTTATTTAAGAGTAATGAATTTAAAAGCAATCCCAATCATGTCAGGTTCTTGGTTTGGCGCAATAAAACAGCAGATAAGTTAAACGCTT
>JBFRWK010000021.1:0-30438 GCA_051439545.1 Xenococcaceae cyanobacterium
AACCTCGACGAGGTTAAATCGCCTGAAACCCAGATATATTAAGAATTTAGCTATTTTGAGGTTAAACGATTGATATATCAGGCTTTCACCCCTTTTTGCCCCTAGTTTTTTGTCAAAGTCCCGTTAATTGAAAGTGCTGGTGGTGAAGAAATTCATGTTAACGAATCTACTTTACCCCGTCCTTGTCCTGGTAGATGCAAAGGAGTAGAGGATTTATCTCCTGAAGTTCGCGCTCATCTATCTGAAGCAGCACAGCAAGATTTCATCGAAAGCTATAATGCTACTCTCGATGAAACTAATGACGAAACTAAAGCAGAACAACAAGCTTGGGCAACTATTAAAGATAAATACGATGAAGACGAAAATGGCATTTGGTCTAAAGCCAAAGTAAATGCTTAAGCCAGATCTTATTTCTCTTCTGTCACTTTCCAAGAATAAAAACTAGTAGAAACAAAGCGATCGCAGCCGACTTCTCAAGTGAGCGATCGCTTTGTTTTTTTTTGACTTATTAGGAACAAAAACTATAAATTGTTTGATTTTCCAGACTCTCACAAAGTTCAGAGGGTTTTTTAGTTAAAGGAAAAGTTTGTCGATCGAGCTTTACTTGCAAACCCATCATCGAATCTTCGCCATCAGCAATCAAAAATTCTAACCGCTCGATTTCTTGCCAGGTAGATATTCGATCTAAAATTTCCATAATACTTTTGAGGTAAGAGCGATCGCCATCTCGATACCAATCTGGTGCAGCTATATTTGCTCGATCGAAACCTAGATGAAAAATAAGCGATGGTTTACTAAAAAGAGCGATCGCTACAGGTCTGCCTTCTTCTTGTAATAAAAAGTTCTGAGAATGAGCTAAATAGCGTATTTTATCTAATTTTTCATAGCGTTCTCTCACCGTATCAATGGCTGATGACCAAGTAATGGCTACAGTAACTAAATAAGTTTGTAGTAAAAGATGACCCAGTTTTTTGGCTTTAGTGGCTAAATATTCAGAATTGTAATCGTTAGCTTCAATTAATAGAGGAAGACGTTCTACTATTTCTAAACCATAACCTTTAAGACCTGCAATTTTCCGAGGATTATTCGTAATCAGACGAATTTGTTTAATGCCCAAATCATTGAGCATTTGCGCCCCCATACCATAATCACGGAGATCGGCAGGAAAACCCAAACGCTCGTTAGCTTCTACCGTATCTAAGCCCAAATCTTGTAAGGTATAAGCTTTTAACTTGTTCACCAAACCAATACCTCTACCTTCTTGCCTTAGATAGACGACAACCCCTAAATCTGCTGCTTCGATCATTTTCAGGGCAGCCTGTAGTTGCATACGGCAATCACAGCGCAAAGAGCCGAGAGCATCTCCTGTTAGACATTCAGAGTGCATTCGTACCATAACGGGTCGATCGGCAAAATCAGCCAGATTACCTTTAACGATCGCTAGATGTTCTGTATTATTTAGGGTATTGCGGTAAGCATAGAGTTGAAAATTGCCAAAACGACTGGGAAACTTACAAACAGTTTCTCGATAGACAAAGCGATCGTGTTTTAGTCGATAACTAATGAGATCGGCAATACTAATTAGTTTTAGATTACGTTTTTGGGCATATTCGATTAATTCTGGCAATCGTGCCATCGAGCCATCAGGGTTTTGAATTTCACAAATCACCCCTGCGGGATACAGTCCTGCTAATCGAGATAAATCTACTGCTGCCTCTGTATGTCCTGCGCGTTTGAGAACTCCCCCTTGTTTGGCACGAAGAGGAAAAATATGACCTGGACGAGATAAATCTTCGGGCTTAGAAGCAGGATTAATGGCTACTTGAATGGTGCGGGCGCGATCTTCTGCGGAAATCCCCGTAGTCACTCCTAGATGTGGTGCTGCGTCAATACTAACGGTAAATGCAGTTTGATTGCTGTCAGTATTTTTACTTACCATTAAGGGTAAATCGAGAGCATCTAATCTTTCGGGAGTCATGGCAAGACAAATTAAGCCCCTAGCTTCTACTGCCATCAGATTAATCATATCTGGAGTAGCAAATTGGGCTGCACAAATCAGGTCGCCTTCATTTTCCCGATTTTCGTCATCTACGACGACAACTGCACGACCTGACTTAATATCTGCTAAAGCAGCATCGATCGAATCAAATTTAAATAGATTGTTTTGAGGTGTTTCCACTATTAAGACCTAAATTTAACAACGGTAAAATGTGTTTCCTCCTCTCTCTCCTGTTAATTTTAGCTCGGAAAGTAAATATATTTTCAGGGGTTCTCATCTTATCGAGAAGAGCCTAAAAACCAAGGTTTTTGTTAATTGTCGATGGAAGTATATCTTAACTTATGGGAAAAAGGCTAGCTTTACCTCTAGTGAATGACGAGCAATAACTTCTATCTGCGATGACTTTGCAGTTTTTCAGTAGACCCTCTTGCAGTATTAGTATTTTCATCAAGATTAAACATAAATACCCATCCTGCAAAGCTTAAGGACATAGTAGCAACTAAAATAGCAGAAATCATCCCATTACGCATCATCCGCAATTGCCGATCTAAGTCTTTGAGCGAAGCTCTTAGGGGGTTAACTACAGTCATCAATTCATTACGGTATTTAGATTCAAAATCTTCGGAAGAATTGAGCATTTCATCCCTTTGGACTGCCCATTCTTGCAATGCTGCTCTTTGACGCGACCAATCTCCTAAAGCCGTATTTAATTGAGCATCTAATTCTTTTCTCATATTGATTATTTGCTTAGTCAACTGAGATTCTAGATTACGATTTGCTTCATTTAACTCGTTTTGAGAATTTACTATTTGATTTCGCAATGATTCCCAGCTTTTTTTGGTGAAGTTTTCCAAGTCATTTAAACGCTGGGTAGAATCTGAATCTATATCAGTAAGATCTAGATTTTCAAAAGCTGCTTTAGCTTCCTCTAACTGTTGTTGAAATTTAGATTGATAGGTTTGTAACAAAGTTTCTAATTGTTGCTGGATATTAGCAACAATTTCGTCATCAATAGGGGCAACTTCAGTAGTCTCGAAATGAACAGAGCGAATTTTACTTGCTAACTCTTCTGCTGTAGTATTTTTAAGCAAATATCCTTTTGCCCCTGCCCGTAGAGACTTGCCCAAATACATATCATCATCATGAGCACTCAAAAAAATCACTTTGGCCTTAGGAAATCTCTCGGATATCAACTTAGTTGCCTCTATGCCATTCATTTTAGGCATATCGATATCCATTAAAATAATGTCTGGTTTTAGTCTATCCGCTTGGACTATCGCTTCTTCACCATCGTGGGCAACCCCTAAGACTTCAAAGTCTTCTTCTACTTCTAACCAAGTTTTCAAAACCTCACACAGAAGGGCTTGATCGTCTACCAGTAAAATCCTAATCATTTCATCAACCTAGAAAAGTGAGATAGTGAGATTTTAGCTTATGTTTTACATCAATCTAAATTAATGAGGAGTGTGGATTTTCTTTTACATAGAATCTTGAATTAATTGTAAAGTGTTCTTACGTGTATTCACAAATGGCTAGGAGCAAAATCACGCTTTATTGATTAGATATATTCGCTCGATAGGCGATCGCTATTACCAATGAGATAAATATTTTCTAATAATTTAATTTGAGGGAATAACTTTAATGACCATAGATTCATCTACTATTACTGAGGTTTCAATCAAGGGGAATTTAGAGCAGTTTCTCATCGTCTTGAGTGTGTCCTTGAGTGTTGCTACTGCTTCTCGAATTTTTAGTTGGTTTCGCCAAATTCCTTATACGCTACTTTTAGTAATTGTTGGCTTGGCATTAGCTTTTGTCGATATTCGTTTAGTTAATCTTTCTCCAGAATTAATTTTGGAGATTTTTTTACCACCATTGTTATTTGAAGCTGCTTGGAATATTCGCTGGCGCAGTCTCCAAGATAATTTGATTCCCGTCACTTTGTTTGCCGTAGTTGGTGTGGTGATATCGGTTTTAGGAGTTGCCTTTGCTTTAAGTAATTTTACTACTTTATCTATTTCTACTGCTTTACTTGTCGGAGCTAGTTTATCTGCTACCGATCCTGTTTCTGTAGTTGCTTTATTTCGGGAATTAGGAGCAAGTAAACGTTTAACTATTGTGATGGAAGGGGAAAGTTTATTTAATGATGGAGTAGCAGTAGTTGCTTTTATCTTGCTTGTTGGCATCCCTTTGGGAATCGAGCAATTTTCTCTAACCACTACTTTACTTCGCTTCTTCACTTTTGTTGGTTTGGGGTTGGGTATTGGTAGTATTATTGGTTTTGGTATTTCTTATCTGACACAAAGATTCGACCTACCTTTGGTAGAACAATCATTAACTCTAGTATCGGCTTATGGAACTTATTTAATCACCGAAGAATTAGGGGGTTCTGGAGTTATTGGGGTAGTTACTGTCGGTATTATTTTAGGTAACTTTGGTTCTCGGATTGGAATGAATCCCCGTACTCGCTTAATTGTTTCCGAATTTTGGGATTTTCTGGCATTTTTTGTCAATTCGATCGTCTTTTTATTAATTGGAGATCAAATTAATTTTGATAGCCTGATGAATAATTTTAATTTAATTATTACGGCTATTTTAGCCGTGTTATTTACTAGGGCAATAGTTATCTATGGGTTAGGTAGTCTAAGTAGTTTAGTTAGTAAAATCAAGCTTAATTGGCGAGAAAAAACTATTTTGTGGTGGGGAGGTTTAAGAGGTTCTGTTTCGATCGCTTTGGCTTTAAGTGTCCCTATTATTATCACTGGTAGACAAGAAATTATCGATACTGTTTTTGGTGTTGTCCTTTTTACTCTTTTGGTACAAGGTTTAACTACCCAATGGTTTTTAGAGAAATTAGGTTTAATTGGCGACCAACCTTTACGTCAAGAATATTCTGAGTTGTTAGCTCGCCGTATTGCTCTTAAACGAGTGATTGATTATTTAAATAATAATGATGTCGCTCAAGATATCGATCCTGAATTTTATCGTTATCAACAAGGCTTAGTTAAGGGTGAATTACAAAGTATTGAAGCTAAAATTGATAAGTTACAAAAAGAGCATGATACTTTGCGATCGCTATCTATAGAACAACTTAAAGAGCAACTACTTGATATAGAAGCCGATACTTACGCCGAATTAATCCGTGCGGGAAAATTAAATGAAAATATTTCTCCAGTCTTGCAAGAAATTATGGTAAAAGCATCAGAAAATTAGAGATAAATAAAGAAACTCTGGAAGTTTTTATAACCCTACTATACTTACTCCAAACTACTAAAATTAAACAATTTTTCTCAGTTAAGGTGTTTGGGACAGAAAGCTAGTAGACCCTACACCTCTTTTTTGGATCTACTGTATTCTGCTTAACCAAACACATAGTATTATCTCTATCGAGTTTTAGGCGATCGGTTTTTATTAAAATTAATCAAAGAGACCTATTATATATTAATATTTATTAATATATTTCTCTAAAGAGAAATATATCTAAGACTATGGCTAAAAACTTTTTCCCTAGATTCAATGGCAATAAAGTTTCTTCCGAACAAACTTTAGTTACTCAATCTGCCGAAGAAACTAAAATTAAGCCTGAGGTAGAACAAAAATCTAACTCAAACCAACAGAATTTACAGCCGAGAAATTCTAGGATTAAAATCATAGCTAAAATTTTAGCCATTTCGATTATTCCTCTAGCAGTCTTAACCTCGACAATATCGACTTATTACAATGAAAATCAATTTTTCGAGCAAACCTATGATAATTCACAGGTAGAAGAGTCGAAACCACATTTAATATTGACCATTTTATTAATATGTGCGGGAACAGCATCGGGTGCTTTAACTGCACTTCTGATTACCCGAGTCTTGCTTTCGGCAGAGACAAGTAAAAAAGAAGTAGCCAAAAAACAATTAGTTCAGAAAATTAAAACACTAACCAAGACAATCGATCGACTTCGTGGGGAGACTAATCCAGAAGATATTTTACAAACAGCAGTAGAAATAACCAGAACAGCAATCGAGTGCGATCGAGTAATAATTTACAGTTTAGACAAACAATCTCAGGGTAAAGTAGTTACTGAATCCGTCGATTCTCGCTTTCCTCAAGCTTTAAATTCGGTTATTGAAGACCCTTGTTTTAATTCTCATTATTTAGACAAATATCAGAATGGTCGAGTTCGAGCAATTAACGATATCGAGCGAGCGGAACTTACCCCTTGTCATATCTCGCAACTAAAACCTCTTGCCGTTAAAGCTAGTTTAGTAAGTTCTATTATTCATCAAGGTCAGCTAAGGGGTTTGTTGATTGCCCATCATTGTGCAGCACCCCATAATTGGCAAGAATCAGAAATTGAGATGAGCGTTCATATTGCCAAGCAAATAGGTCTAGTACTAGACCATTATAGTCTGCTTAATGAGTTAATTTTATTACGGAAAGAAAAACAGACAGAAATTAATCGTATAGAATCTTTAACTAATGCTACACGACAAATTAGAGCCTCTTTTAGCGAAGAAGCGGTGTTTCAAACCGCAGTGGAAGAAGCCCGTAAAGCGATCGAGTGCGATCGAGTATTAGTTTACAGCTTAGACAAACAATCTCAAGGTAAAGTAATTGCTGAATCTGTTGATTCTCGCTTTCCTCAATCTTTAGGTAAAGTCATTGACGATCCTTGTTTCAGTAGATTTTATATCGAAAAATACAAAAATGGTCGGGTTAAAGCGACAGATGATATCTATAATGCCAATCTTACTCCTTGTCACCTAGCTCAATTAGAACCCTTTGCCGTTAAAGCCAATTTAGTCACGCCCATCGTTAACCACGATAAAATATTTGGCTTATTAATTGCTCATCAATGTTCTGCCTCTCATGCCTGGCAACCATCAGAAATTGATGCTCTAGTGCAAATTGCTAACCAGACAGGATCGACTATAGATTACCTCAGACAACTGCTTACTTCTAATAATCTCCAACAGGAAAAAGAAACAGAAATTAAGCGCGTTCATTCTCTCACCAATGCAGTAGAAAAAATTTGTACTTCTGTTAAACCAAAAGATATTTTTCAGACTGGGGTAGAAGAAGCTAGAAAAGCACTCGAATGCGATCGAGTATTAGTTTACAGTTTAGACGAACAATCTCAAGGTAAAGTAATTGCGGAATCCGTCGAGCCTCAATTTCCCCAGGCTTTGGGTGCGATCGTTGACGATCCTTGTTTTAGTAATTATTACATTGAGAAATACCAAAATGGTCGGGTTAAAGCAACCGATGATATATATCGAGCGGGACTTACAGCTTGTCACCTCTCACAACTCGAACCATTTGCCGTTAAAGCTAATTTAGTTAGTCCGATTATTCACCAAAATAAATTAATCGGTTTGTTGATTGCCCATTATTGTGCAGCACCTCATAATTGGCAACAATCGGAAATTGATGTAATAGTACAAATCTCTAAGCAAATAGGTTTTGCGATCGAGAGTTTTAATCTTTTGACAGAAGTTGCCCAGATATCGCAAGCATTTATGGAACAAATTCCCGCCGTCGCTGATTTTGCCCAAGTAGCGATCGCCAATGCTCGACAAGCTCAAATCCAAGTACAGCAAACTAGTCAAACTATTAAAGCTGGATGTGAAGTTGCCAACCAAACTGTGGGCGATCTAGCAGATATTCAGGATAATATTGCTCGAACCGTTAATAAAATTAAATATTTGGGTAAATCGTCTCAAAAAATATCTCAATTAGTAGCAGTTATCGATAACTTAGCAACGCAAATTAATATTCAGGGAATGAATATACTCATCAGAGCTAGCCAAACAGGGAAACCTGCCGATGGTTCTCCTACTGCTCCTTTAACGGAAACTATAGAATCTTTAAGAGAAGAATTAGCAACAGCCACCTCAGAAATTCAATCTTTTGTTAGCAAAATAGAAACAGAAGTTGAGGAGTTAAGTACTACTATGAAAAATAAAACAGAGAAGGTAGTTAGAGGGGCAGATTTAGTCGAAGAAACCAGGCAAAAACTCAATCAGATCGACACCGTGACAGATAAAATGAGCGTACTGTTAGGTAAGATCATAAATGCTGCTGCTAAAGGAGTTCAGACCTCTGCCAGTAATCGCCAAGCAATTATAGGTCAATCTAATCTTTTACCTCAAAATCGATCGCAACCCGATCTAGTAAATGATTCGCTGAATAAGTTGATAGAAACTTATTTACAAGTAGAAAATAGTCTGCCTCCTCAGCAAGAGGATTCTCAAGATGCAGCAGAAGAGTTAAGGGATAATCATTAGTCGTTAGTTAAAACTCGCTTTGCGGTAAATAACTAATATCTAATTAGAAGTAGAAACTAATAACTAATGACCAAAAACTAATATAGTCATTCCAATTAATTTCCTTATGCTAGCTTTGTATTGATAGCAAGGTTTAAACATTACTCGCTACTTGTTACTTGCTACTAGCTACTTCATTCTAAAGCTCATTTAGTTTCTATTTGGAATAACTATAACTTCAAGTTACTAAAATTGGTTTTGACTTACTTGTCCACTGATACAACTGTGCATTCTTAGAGTCGCAGCAGCAGCATAATTACGACCAGCAGGAGTATTAGGAGAGAAAGCATTGCCACTTTCATTTAAAGGTGAAGCTACCCGACAGTAAGTAGACATTTGTTGAATTAAATCTTCCCCCCAATGACCACTAATGTCAGCAAACTGATTTACTTGTGCAGTAGGTTTTAAGTCAGGAGACATACCTTGTTCTGTATTAACAAATTGTGCTGCTTGGCGTAAAACTGCCATTAATTCTGCTCTACTAACTGCTTGGTCTGGTCTAAAAGTACCGTCAGGATAACCACTAACAATTTGATTCTGTTTTGCCCATTCGATTTTAGCAGCACTCCAACGAGAAGAATCTACATCAGAGTAGGGCTGAACCGTAACTTGAGTCGATGGTTGAATTTCTATTCCTGGAACACTATCTAAAGCACCAATTACCATAGATACTAATTGTTCTCTGGTTAAAGGCTCTTCAGGGCGGAAAGTATTATCATTGAAGCCAGCAATAAATCCTAAAGCAACAGCTTGCCCAATTTCATCTCTATAGATATCGTTAGCAACATCGGGAAAACTAGGTGCAGGGGGAGGGGTAGGAGGAGTATCTCCCGCAGCAGCGATCGCCTGGGTATCTCCACTAAAGTAAACATGACCTAGTACTTTGTCGTCTACTGTTTTTTTCGTAAATTGCCAACCTGGACTGAGATATATTTTTAAAAACTCCCCATCACTAAGACCAAAAGTATGACCAATTACAGTGCGGGAACGATCTTGACGGTTAAGGGCAACTAGCTGTAATTCTCGGTCTTTTTCTACTAGACTGAGAAGATAGTCTTGACTAGTATCTTGACCATCTAAGCGAACAGAATAACCATTACTGTCGGTAGCACGGCGACAATGTCCTGTAAAATCAAAAGTCGTCCAGACTGGATCGATAATAGTCGGTTGAGTGCCTGTTTCATTCCAACAATTATCTTTATCGGGAATTTGTTCGATTACAACTAAATTGTAGTTATTGTTTCCGTAAGGTGCAGCTACTGCTGTAACTTGGTTTTGAGGTATATTTTCTTCGCTAGTAACTACTGCTTTGGTAGGCATAAACGGAATTACACTAGCAAAAGCTGCGGTTACTATAGTTGCTATTTTAAGCGATCGACTTAATTTCATAATATTTTGCACTACTTGCTGTATTCGGTCACTACAGATAACGATAAGATTAAAGCCTATATTGTTGCGAGTAGCCTACTTATTAGAGGTAATCTTTAGCTTTTTTTTACTATTTTCTAGATTGGCGAAAATCTTTCACTCGCTGCCAGACCATATCTACCAGATCGGGAGCAAAGGCATTAAACCATTCTATTTCCTTATATTTACGAAACCAAGTTTGTTGTCTTTTGGCAAATTGGCGAGTATGAAGAATAGTTAGTTCTTTTGCTTGGTCTAAAGAAATATCTCCTCGCAAATATTGTTTAATTTCGGCATAACCCAAAGTATTTAATAATGGTAAATCGGGACTATATTTTTGAGATAAATTAGTAACTTCTTCGACTAACCCAGAATCGATCATTTTTTGAGTGCGGAGGCTAATTTTTTGAGCCAGGATATCTCGATCGCAATCTAAACCAATCTGCAAAATAGAATAATTAGGGGGGTTTTCTCCTTGTTGAGAGGAAATAGGAATACCCGTGACATAAAATACTTCTAAGGCGCGAATAATTCTAACTCGATCGTGATGGTGAATTTTTTTGGCTGCTGGAGGATCGATTTGAGATAACCAGGCATATAGTTGAGATAGCTCGATCGATTCTAATTGCCCTCGTAATTCTGGTTGAGGTGAGACTCTAGGTATTTTTAGACCTTTCGTAATCGATTGAATGTATAAACCCGTACCGCCAACTAATAAAAGAGGAGAGTTATTATCTAACTCTAAATTACTGCTAATTATAGCTTGCGCCCGTGCTTGATATTCTGCCAAAGTGAGAGTCTCGGTAGGCGCATAAATGTCAATTAGATAATGAGGAACTAATTGTTGTTCGGCAAGAGAAGGTTTAGCCGTGCCAATATCAAATTCTTGGTAAACTTGACGAGAATCAGCATTAATAATTGCAGTATTAAGCCTTTGGGCAAGTTCTAAAGCTAAACCAGATTTTCCCGTAGCTGTTGCACCACAGATCACGATCGACATTGAAGATTTAATAGCTCCTTGACTAACCCCAAAAATTATCCTCTGCTAAGGCGAATATGCTGCACGATCCGACTTTTGCGTTCTTGTGAATTACCAGAATTAAGATTGTAGTTGCCCAGACTGCGTTCTAGATGTTCTTGCCGACTTTTTTGGCTGCTAGAGAGAGAAGAAGACTTATCGCTAGGGTCATAGTTTTGGGGGGAACGTTGAAAATCAATGCCTCCACCAGAACTTTTTGCCAGATGTTCTCTAATACGCTTTTGGCGATCGCTTGCCATAAACTTACTCAAACAGATTAAATAAAATTGCCAAATGCTATTGTAAATCAATTGCGCTCGGAATTAAGCATTCAAAAAACGAGCGTGAGAAAATTACATTAATCCCAGTTGCTCTAAAACACCTTTACCAGTCACCAACTCTACCAGTACAGCAGCGATAAAGCCAATCATTGCCAAACGACCATTCCAGGTTTCGGCAAATGGAGTGAATCCGAATTTTGGTTCTGGTGCTTTGTCAGACATTTTTACTCACCTCTTTAGCTAACGCTCTACTATATTTATAATAATATGTTTTAACTTAACAAAAATTTATAAATACGGGGGCATTTCCCCTAATTTTATTGTTGCACCGAACAAGCTAGCTCTGATTGGCTAATAGCGATCGTACCTAGGCAAAATTGTTTACACACTTTTAAGACCCTACTAACTACTGTACGGGCGGTTCGCGAACCGCCCCTAACTACTAACGATCTCAATTGGGTAATTCATTTTGCACTACTACTTATTTAATATTTTTAAATCTTTCTTGCGCGCTTTTAAAAGCTTCCTTCATAACTAACTGTATTTGCTGAGGATCGGGTTTTTTACCTCCCATCAGATCGCCAAAATAAACACAAGCACCTTCGCCTAAAGCCCAAGTATAAGCAGCAGCCCAAGAAGCAGCAATAACACTACCAAAACCAGGAATAAACTTAACTAACTCTCTGCCGATAGCTTGAGCGAGAAACCCTCCCGCGATCGCGCTAACAATTCCGCCTGCCTGAGATGGTGTAATAGTTTGCCCGTATAATTTCCCTAATAATCCTACCAGAGAAACTTGCAGGGCGGTTAACACTGGCATAGTGGCAAAAGGTAAGGGAACAGCAGCTAGAGTCGCAGCAATAGTTGAAAAAGCGAGGATATAGCGTCTTGCCGTATCCCGATAGAGATTACCTATTTCGGAGCTAGCATCTTTATCTATTAGCTGATAGATAGCATTAGATTCAGCTTCAGGAAGCAATTCCGCCAAATTATCTGTTAAAGCTTCTAAACCATAAAAAACGGGGGTATAACCATCTTCTTCCAGAGTAAAATCGATTAAAGTAGCACGATCGCTCATGCTCGCAAAAGACGATTTAATGTTAGTATAAGCTCGATTAACTTCCGTGTATTCAGGAGGATAATCGGGGTGATTTTCCACATTTTGAGGGTAGACCTCGTGAAGACAAGTAACAGCCAAAAGACAAGGAATACTAGGATATTTTTGGCGGAGTTGTCGAGCTATTTGTTTGAGACTATCTGTAGCAAAATCATTAATTTTAATGGTGAGAATTAAAATTCTGGCGCGATCGGTTTTTTGTTCTAATTGCTGTTCTAATTCTTCGATAATAGTTTGAGTATCTTGTTTGATATCTCCCAATCCCACTGTGTCAGTAAAAATTAACAAAGGCAGATCCTCAGAAGGATAGGCATAACGCTCGGTATGTTTAGTATGAGGACGAAAACCTTGACCGATAATTTCTGCCGAAACTCCCGTTAAACCGCGGACGATCGAACTTTTTCCTGCTTGGGGTTTACCAATGAGCAATGCTTCTGTGGTTGGTAGTTTTGCTTTTACTGTTTCGAGTATTTCTGCCAGGCGATCGTCACTAATCCTAAACCAACTACTAACTTTTTCGCTTACTTGCTCTATTGGTAAAAGTTTTTTTAAACTTATAGTAGTTTTATGCCAATTACTGCCAAAGCGATCTAACCAAGAACTATTAGTAGATTTGTCCTCTTTCATGTTTTGCCCTATCTCTTCTTTTCAAGATACCTAACGAGGATTAGCATCAAGCCTATAAACTCATCATAACTAGCTAAGAGCTAAGAGCTAATAGCTAATAGCTTCTAAAAAGATACGGATTGCACTACTCCAACTTTATTCATATTAGAATACGAATATCTTATAATTGCTTAACAATTGGTATTATCGTCATAAGTAGAAAAAGAGCATAAAATATTGCCGACGGTAGAGTCTAACCTAGCCCTTGCTAGTGAAAATAACTTTATCGCCCAACAAAACCTACCTTGACTACTACTAGGCAGTTAAGACAGTAACGCCAATTCCATAGGAATCCCGTTTAGGGACACTCTCTAGTTGTTTCTAACCCATAGTTATATAGTAAGTTATGAAAAAAGACCTCACAAAATATCGCAATATCGGCATCTTCGCCCACGTTGATGCGGGTAAGACCACCACAACAGAAAGAATACTAAAACTTACTGGTAAAATCCACAAAATTGGAGAAGTTCATGAAGGTGCAGCCACAACTGACTTCATGGAACAAGAACAAGAGAGGGGTATTACAATTCAGTCTGCTGCCACAAGCTGCTTCTGGAAAGACCATCAACTAAATATTATTGACACTCCCGGACACGTTGACTTTACGATCGAAGTTTATCGTTCTCTCAAAGTTCTTGATGGTGGAATTGGTGTTTTCTGTGGGTCTGGTGGTGTTGAACCTCAGTCTGAAACCAACTGGCGTTATGCCAACGACTCTAAAGTTGCTCGGATTATTTACGTCAATAAACTCGATCGCACGGGGGCGGATTTCTTTAGCGTTGTCAAACAAGTAGAAGATATCCTGGCTGCAAAACCATTAGTCATGGTACTACCTATCGGTATTGAAAGTGACTTTGTCGGAGTAGTCGATCTGTTGACTGAAAAAGCCTGGGTATGGGACGATTCAGGCGATCCCATGAACTACCAAATCAAAGAAGTTCCAGAAGATATGGCTGATGATGTTGCCACCTATCGCGAACAATTGATTGAAATGGCGGTGGAGCAAGACGATGACATGATGGAAAAATATCTCGAAGGAGAAGAATTATCCATCGACGAGATTAAAGCTTGTATCCGTAAAGGCACTCGCGAACTAGCTTTCTTCCCAACCTATTGTGGCTCATCTTTTAAAAACAAAGGTGTACAGTTAGTACTCGATGCGGTAGTTGACTATCTACCTAATCCCACCGAAATTAAACCTCAGCCAGAAGTAGACCTAGAAGGTCATGAAACTGGTAACTATGCCATTGTCGCTCCAGAAAAACCTTTACGTGCTTTGGCTTTCAAAATTATGGACGATCGCTATGGGGCGTTGACCTTTACTCGTATCTACTCGGGTAAAATTGAAAAAGGTATGACAGTACTCAACACAGCTACTGGCAAAACCGAGCGTGTGGGTCGTCTGGTAGAAATGCACGCAGATTCTCGTGAAGAAATCGATATGGCTCAAGCAGGGGATATTGTCGCCATCGTCGGGATGAAAAATGTTCAGACAGGACATACTCTTTGCGATCCTAAAGATCCTGCAACCTTAGAACCAATGGTCTTCCCCGATCCAGTAATTTCTATTGCGATTGCTCCTAAGAAGAAAGGTACTGCGGAGAAAATGGGACTAGCACTCAGTAAAATGGTACAAGAAGACCCATCTTTCTATGTAGAAACCGATCGAGAAAGTGGCGAAACCATTATTAAAGGTATGGGTGAATTGCACCTAGATATTAAGGTCGATATCCTCAAACGTACTCATGGAGTTGAAGTAGAAGTAGGTAAACCCCAAGTAGCCTATCGCGAGTCAATTACTAGACGTATTGAAGATAGTTACACTCATAAGAAACAGTCTGGTGGTTCTGGACAATTCGGTAAAATAGATTATATCCTCGAACCTGGAGAACCTGGTACTGGCTTCCAATTTGAGTCTAAAGTAACTGGTGGTAACGTTCCTAGAGAATTCTGGCCCGCCGTACAAAAAGGCTTTGAAAACAGTATCGATAAAGGCGTACTAGCAGGATACCCCTGTGTAGACTTAAAAGTTACTCTAGCCGATGGTGCATACCACCCAGTTGACTCTTCCGCGATCGCGTTTGAAATTGCAGCTAGAGCAGCTTATCGTCAATCTCTTCCTAAAGCTGGCCCTCAATTACTAGAGCCAATTATGAATATTGACGTATTCACTCCAGAAGATCATATGGGAGATGTAATCGGCGATCTCAACCGTCGTCGTGGTATGATTAAATCTCAACAGACTACACCCATGGGTGTAAGAATCAAAGCAGAAGCACCATTGAGCGAAATGTTTGGTTACATTGGTGACTTACGTACTATGACTTCTGGTCGCGGTCAATTCTCTATGGAATTTTCTCACTATGCTCCTTGTCCTAAGAATGTAGCAGAAGAAGTTATCAAAGAAACTAAAGAACGAGAAGCTGTTGCAGCTAAATAGTTTTTAGTTAGGGCATAGCCCAATTTTGCTTTAGATTAACTATAAGGGTGAACGGTTGTTCACCCTTATTTTTTGATGCAATTATTAATTATAGCGATGTGCTACTGTACTTAACTTAACCAGTTTGTAAATTACAATAAGACTAAACTAATACAAGCTAGGCAAAAAAATTAGGGGCGATCGCCCCTGGAAATACTAAGACATTGCTTTTAACTGACTAGTTCTCACCTTTAACTGAACTAAACGCTCGTCTCTTTGTATTTGAAAATCTAGATTTTGATTGACACCACTATTTTCGACAATTGACTGTAGTTGACTAGCACTAGTAATTTTATTGTCATCAACCGCAGTAATCACATCTCCTCGGCGAATACCAGCTTTTTCTGCGGGAGTATTTTGCATCACTCGTAAAACTAAAACTCCTTGAATTTCTGGTACAAAGAAATAAGAATTGGGATTTTGATTATTTTCTCGCGCAATTTCTGGAGTTAGGGTAAGCATTTGTACCCCAATATAAGGATGAGGTACTTGTTGACCAGCAGCCAAGATATCTTTTAAAGATTTTGCTTTATCGATAGGAATGGCAAAACCAATTCCATTAGCATCGGGACGAATAGCCGTATTAATCCCAATTACCTCTCCTCGCTCATTTAACAGAGGCCCTCCCGAATTACCAGGATTAATGGCAGCATCGGTTTGCAGAAAATCTACTCTTTTATCGGGGATACCGACTTGAGCAGAAGAACGAGATAAAGTACTAATAATGCCTAAAGTAACGGTATTATTTAATCCAACAGGATTGCCGACAGCGATCGCCCAGTCTCCTACTTCTAACTCCGAAGAATTTCCCAAAGGAGCGATGGGCAAATCTTGCCCCTGATTATCTATTTTAACTACAGCTAGATCGGTAACTTCATCCGTCCCCCTAACTTCACCCACGAACTCTCTGCCATCTTTAAGAGTAACGGTTACTTTATCTGCACCACTAACTACATGAGCATTGGTTAAAATTATGCCATTCTTATCAGTAATAAAACCCGAACCCTGACCCCTTATTTGCCTTTCTCTTGGTGCTTCAAATCTAAAGCGATCGCCAAAAAATTCCCGAAAGAAAGGGTCTTCAAACATAGGTTCGACCCGACTAGCAACTGTTTTTTCCGTATCTATTCTGACTACAGCAGCACCAGTACGGGCTATGGCATTATTAACAAAACTAGTATGCGTTTGGCTATTATTATTGTTATCTATTTTCAAGGCAATATTGTCTCGAGCGGTAACTGTCGATCGCTCTACCCGATCTGGTACAGTTAAAGTTCCTGCTTGAGATGAAGTTACTTTTAAAGTACCAAAAGTCAAACCGACTCCTAACAAAAGTGCCACTAAATGACTCAATAATTTGCCTAGAAATCCCGATTTTGTCATAAGTTTGCAAAAATTTGGCTAATTTTTTAATTAATATAATTACTGTTTATTTTTATGATAGCTTGTCTGGCTCTTGTACCATGTAAGTTTACTTTTAAGACAATTTTTTTGAGAAAATTATAGTTGATTTAGAATAGTACCTATTGTGTTTTATGATTGTTATATTGTTTGGGCTTATATCCCGATTAAGGAGGAACTATGATTGAAAGACCAATCATTTTAGGTATTGTTGGTGATAGTGCTGCGGGTAAGACTACACTGACAAAGGGTATTGCTCAAGTCTTAGGAGAAGAAAAGGTTACCGTTATCTGTACAGATGATTACCATCGCTACGATCGCCAACAAAGAGCAGAAATAGGTATATCTGCTTTACATCCAGACTGTAACTACTTAGACATTATCGAGCAGCACCTCAATTTATTGAAAGCAGGACAATCAATTCTCAAACCGATCTACAATCATAGTACGGGTAAATTCGATCCTCCAGAATACATCAAACCAAACAAGTATGTCATTGTAGAAGGATTACTAGGCTATTCTACCAAGCAGATGCTCTCAAGCTACGATATTAGAGTTTATCTCGCTCCACCAGAATCTCTGCGTACAGAGTGGAAAATCAAGCGAGATACGCGCAAAAGAGGTTATACAGATGAGCAAGTTTTAGATCAGTTGCGCAAACGAGAACCAGATTCGGCAGCCTTTATCCGCCCTCAGCGTAAATGGGCTGATGTAATTGTCAGTTTTTATCCTTCAGAAGGTGATTCCGAACCAGATAATTTACTACTTAATGTTCGTTTAATTCTGCGTCCTACTGTACCTCATCCCGATCTGAGTAAAATTTTACACTCAGAAGGCAATCATTTGGGTTCTGCTATTCGTTTGGGACTCGATCGAGATATGGGCAAACCAGTAGATGTTTTAGAAATTGAGGGTCATGCCACAGTAGAACAAGTACGAGAATTAGAAAAAATGCTTTGTAATGAAGTTCCCTATCTAGGGAAATTCTGTAGTCTAGAAGGCAATACAGAGATTGGCAAGCTGATCGGAACAACAGGAGAAACTTTACAGAGTTATCCTCTTGCTTTGACACAACTTTTAATTACCTACCACATGATTAAAGCTGCGAAATTGTAAGCTTCAAACTGGTTCTATTCAGACAACAAATTTTTTAGTCTTTTCTTTCCCAAAAACTACAATCAATTTTTTGTGCTGGATTAGAGGTTTTATCTTGTTTAATTTTTTCGATATATTGCTGATTAATAGCCTCATCGACTACCCATTTAAACTGACTGACATCCCAAACACCTTTGTAGATACCATTTTCCCAGTAGCAAGCTGATTTAATTTGAGAGGCAGTCAGATTTTGAGCATTAATTAGATAGGCATTATTCAAATTAGCTTCGGCAAGATTAGCTTCGGCTAAATCGGCATTATAGAGGTAGGCACGGGAAAGATTGGCACGATAGAGATAGGTATTAGATAGATTAGCGTTATAAAGATGAGCGCGATGGAGATTAGCACGATAAAAATCAGCACGATACAGCTTAGCACTAGAAAGATAAGCATTAGCTAGGTTAGCTCTGACTAAGTTGGTGCTGTCAAGATTTGCCGTAGAAAGATGAGCAAATTGGAGATTAGCCTTGATTAAATTGGCATTAGCCAAATCGGTATTCGCTAGATTGGTACTCTCGAAATTAGCTTGTTCGAGGTTGGTACTTTTGAGATTAACACTTTCGAGGTTAGCATTCTCTAAATTAGCATCTCGGAGATTAGCACCTTGAAGATTAGCACTCTGAAGATTAGCCCCTACAAAATTAGCTCCTGAAAGATTAGCATTTTGAAGATTAGCACTTTGAAGATTCAAAGATGTTAATCTTTTTTTGGCTTTGACTAGTTTTTCTAACGCAGCTATTCTCCCCTCGCAATTAAGCTTTTCTTGGCATTTTTGTACTAATTCTTTGCTTTGATATAATTGAATTTCTCTATAAATAAAATAGCCACTACCAAATGTTCCAATTAGAAAAGCTATTAGAAGCTTTAGAAGATGGCTTTTTTCTAATTTGATACTTCTGACGAACAATTTATAACCTAATTGCAATTTGCCTATAGATATTATTAATAATCTTAACAGCTAAGACAAAAACAAATTGTTTATATCGACCAATTGTCCTATATTTTTCGGCGTTGCTGAATACAGAATGCAAAAAGCGAACAATGAAAATGTTTTGACTTTATAGAAAATTGAAAAATCACCTAATCAGTAATCACCTAATCAGTAATCACCTAATCCAACACATGAATAGCATTACACACTCATCAACTCCTATATTTTTCTTACTTATTCGGGTTATTTGTTGCAGCATACAATTCTTGCCCTACTGTTGTAGCCAAATCTTTTCTCCCTGCTTCAATCAAAGCTCGATCGCGTATCCGACAAGAATCGCATAAACCACAGGGTTGTTCTCCTCCTTGGTAACAAGACCAAGTTTCCCTAATAGGTACTCCCAAACTAAGGGCGCGACGGACTATATCAGTTTTAGAATCTCGAACTAAAGGAGCAATTAATTGAATGGTATTACCTTCTATGGCTGTTTTAGAAGCAAGATTTGCTAATTTTTGATAAGCTTCTAGATATTCGGGACGACAATCAGGATAGCCAGAATAGTCTACTGCATTGATCCCTAGATAAATTGCCCGAGCATTTTTTGCTTCTGCCAGAGAAAGAGCGATCGCAATGAAAACTGTATTTCTACCTGGTACATAAGTAGAAGGGATAATATCTGGTTGGATGCCCTCTTGGGGTAGAGTAATTGATTCATCCGTTAAAGATGAACCCCCCCATTGAGATAAGTTAACATCGACGGTAAAATGTTCTTTGATTTCTAAAACTTTGGCTACCTTTTTAGCTGCTTGTAATTCTTTTTGGTGACGTTGACCATAACGAAAAGAAAGAGCAATTACTTCATAACCATCTGCTTGAGCGATCGCTGTAGTCGTAGCCGAATCTAAACCTCCAGAGAGTAACACAACTGCTTTTTTCATCGAATTTCTAATAATTTATGAGTTTGTAAACTAATACGCCATTGAGGATTTTGGAGTACATAGTCAAAGATTAATGCTCTACTTTTCGGTGTATTCCATTCTGGTTGCAAATATCTGTAGCTTTGAGGTGGTATTAAACTTGCTTGTTGTTTTGCCCATTTAAGATCGTATTCGTTAACTACTACTACTTTAAGTTCATTAACTTGAGGATAAATACTAAAATGAGGCGGTTTAAACTGCTTAGGCGAAAAAGTAACCCAGTCAAAATTACCACTAAAAGGATGTGCGCCAGAAGTTTCTAAATGAACCCGCATTCCTAATTTTTTGAGTTCTTGAGTCAGAGGATTGAGATCGTGCATCAGCGGTTCACCGCCAGTAACAACTACTATGGCAGGATTATGCTCTTTCGCTTCTCTAGCTAAATCTCTAACAGAGTACTTGGGGTGATGCAACCAATTCCAAGATTGTTTGGTATCGCACCAAGGACAATGGACATCACATCCTGCTAGACGAATAAAAAAAGCACTTATCCCTGTCCAAGCACCTTCCCCTTGAACTGAGTGAAATGTTTCTACGATCGGATAGGTAATATTTTTAGTGGCGATCATTTTCGGACGAGTTTAATCGATATCTGTATATACAAACAAGTTAACTTAAATTTTCTCGCTAACTTGTTTTGTACAGATAATCTTTTTACTTCTTGGCAATAATCCAAACGGCATGAACTATTCCAGGAATATAACCCAGTAAAGTTAATAGGATATTAATCCAAAAATCTTTACCCAAACCAACCTGTAAGAAGACTCCTAATGGTGGTAAGAAAATTGCTACGATAATCCGAACTATGTCCATTTTTTTCTATCTTTTATTTTAAAAACAACTTAATTTAGATATTTAGCACAAGTATCGCCTATTTTGACTATTAATAGTTACATATTGTTTCAATTATTTTTGACTTACTCACTTTAAGGATAAATAAAAAAACAAGATATTAGAGTCTTTTTTGTAATATTGCTTTCATTACGGCTTTAGATTTTTCTATTTCTTCTGGCGATAGGGCAGTTTGTTTCCAGCTTTCTCTTTGTTGTAAGTTATTAACCCATTTAGTTACTTTAGGATAGGGTTCTAAGCTAATTCCTAAAGAGGGAATTGCTGCTACTGCTGTCCCTGCTACAATATCAGCATAAGTAAACTTTTCTCCAAGAAAATAGGTTCGATCTTCAGCTAAATTATCTTCAAAATATTGTAAAGTTGTTGCCATAGTTTGCCGAGCTTTTTCAATTTGTTTTGCCTCAACTTCTACATCTAACATCTCTTTCATGAGAACGATAGAAGCTGGGGGCAATTCATTAACTGTAACTAACTCGATCGTGCGAACTTTAGCAATTTCTTTGGCATCAGTAGGCATAAAATTAGGTTCGGGATACTTGGCTTCTAAATAATCGAGAATTGCCAAGGATTCAAATACTTTAAAATCATTATCAATTAATACGGGAATATGATGAAAAGGATTTAATTTGAGAAAATCTGGTTGAAATTGATCGCCGTTTAGTTTTAGTAATATAGATTCAAATTCAAGGTTTTTTTCTAATAATGTTACCCAAACCCGACGAGCATTAATAGAAAGACGAGAATAGTAAAATTGCAACATAATTTGTTTAATATAAGTAGGCGTGCAAAATTAATTATTTAGTTGAGACGGTTAGTCGTTAGTGGTTAGTTGTTAGTGATTAGTTGTTAGTACAAAGATATTAAGTGGGTAAATAATTTTGTCTAGACACATAAAACTTGCTTAAGTTGCCGAAGTTTAAAATAAATTATATATTTTTTTTCAAAACCTATAACTTAGGATAAGATAACATGGCCGATCTCGTTGACATTGCTGTAAATACAGAGGGGTTTAGTACATTAGTTGCTGCGGTAAAAGCAGCTAACTTAGTCGATACCCTAAAATCTCCAGGGCCATTTACCGTTTTTGCTCCTAACGATGCAGCTTTTGCTAAACTTCCTCCAGGAACAATTCAAACTTTAGTGCAAAATCCTCCCCAACTAGCCAGAATTCTGACTTATCATGTGGTTTCGGGAAAACTAACCAAAGCCGATCTGAGTAAAGTTGATTCTGTTATTTCCGTAGAAGGATCGACAATAGCGATCGATTGCCACGATCGTTTTGAGGTTAAAAATGCTACCGTTATTGCAGCAGATATTGAAGCAGATAACGGGATCATTCATGCGATCGATAATGTAATCTTAATGGGATAAATTTGTAGTTAATAATTTGGGGGGGAATATTTTGCCCTCCCAACAATTCATAGCCAAGTCAACAAAGCCAAAATAACAGAGAACAAAAAAGCGATCGCACCAATTCAAAACTTACTCTAAAAAATCCTGGGAATATTGCCTTCCTATCTGTAAGCTTGTGATTGAATATCTTTTAAACGAGCTTCAGGACGGAGAAAACGATCGAGTTGCGCTTCAAAAAATTCGCGATTTTTGTGTAAATGTTGGGGATTTGGATCGTCTAAAGGATATAACAAAGCTTGACGTAAGGCTTGAATTACTGCCGAGGTAACATTGTACATCGATCGCTGGAAGGTAATTCCCAATTGAATTAAAGTGTCATCTTGCCCGCGACAATGTTTCTGATAATATTCCTTTAAATAATCGGGTAGGAAATGAGACATATCGTCCATTAATAATGTAGGAGGAATACCCGCCGTACCTACAGGAAAAACATCTGCGTAGAGGATACCATAATGGAAATCTTTTTGTTCGTCAGGTACTTGTTTGGCTTGGGCATTATAGGATTTAGTTCCACGGAAAGGGGCAGTCCGATAAAAGATTGCCTCGACATAGGGTAAGGCAGCTTCGTACAACCAAGTAAAGCCTTTAGATTTGGGGATAATTTCAAAACATTCTCCACCGATATAGGCATGATGATAAATAGGTCTACCAGCAACGGCAAAAATACCATTTACTAAAAAATTCATGGCATCAGGAACGCCTTTAAATCCACCCTCATCGTAAATATCCGACATTTCTAAGAAGACAGGTGCCATTACTTCCCAAAATAAACCCAGGTTGGAATAGTAGGATAGCTGCCTTACTTGTTCGATAAACATCTCGGGGAATAGTTTATGTAGCCCCAACATCAGAGGATTATTTTTAAAATAAGCTTCGATCGCTCTATTGGCGTTATTTTTATATTCCTCCGTATCCAGATAAGCATCAAACTTACCCAAACCCATATCTCTGCCATGCCATAACATCGCCCGCATACAGGATTCGGCAAATTCCATATTAATGCGATCGTGCCAGAGATGATGGAACAGTTTGGGCATATTACGGGTTTTGCCCTTCTCGATAAAGGCTATTAATTCAGGATGTGCCGATGCTTTACCACGCCATATTTTCAGATCTGCATCATCTCCTGCATAATGATTGGCTAAGTCTAAATACTCTTGCGGTAGAAAATATTTAAAGAAAGGTAGTGGGTCTAAAAATACCTTCTCTGCAATATAAAGTAAATCCCGCCAATAAAAATCCATCGGTATGGCATAAGCTTTATATATACCGATAATCTGCATCAGGTTTTCTGGGGTATCGGGTAACATCGAACCACCAGCCTCTAGGCGATGAATAACCTCGGCAAATTTATGGGTTGAAGGGGGTAGTTTGGTTGGTTTAGTTGGTGTTTGAGTCATGAGTTGCTAGGGGCGAACGTCCGTTCGTTCGTACAGTTGTTAGTCTTTATTTGTTAACTTATATTTCGCTAAAATTAATCGTTGATTTGGTAACTAATTACTGTTGACCTTTCATTGTTTACCGCCAGTAAATCTGTGGTTGGTTCCATCCAACGTAATAGCCAGTTGGGTTGAATACCCAAAAATAAAATAATTACGGTTAAAACAAAGGCAGGTATGCTTTCAGAACGCAATACAGGGGGATAGTATGCCAACTGATTATTTAATTTGCCAAAGCAGGTGCGGTTGAGCAGAATAACAAAGTAAACCGCAGTTAAACCAGAAGCGATAATGCAAAGCAAGGTAGGAATGGGAAAAGTACTATAACTACCCTGAAAAATAATAAATTCTGCGACAAAACCTACTAAACCAGGAATCCCCGCACTAGCCATCCCTGCCATAATTAATAAACCACTGGTAAGGGGTAAACCACGAACGGGGTTCATTAAACCATTGAGAACATCTAAATCGCGAGTTCCTACTTTCCGTTCGACGATACCAACGAGATGGAACAATAACGCTAAAATTAAACCATGACCGATCATCTGTGCTACTGCACCCAAAATACTTAACTTTGTTCCCGCAGCAGCAGCCACTAAGATATAGCCCATGTGACCGATCGAGCTATAGGCTACCATCCGTTTAATATCTTTTTGGGCGATCGCGCTTAACGCTCCATAGAGTACACTAACCGTGCCGATTACTGCCAAACCTGGAGCAACCAAAGACCAAGTATCGGGAAATAGCTGTAAACCGAAGCGAATTAAACCATAAGTACCTAATTTAGCTAATATTCCCCCTAAAAGGATTGCAATAGCGGGAGAGGCTTCAGTATAAGCATCGGGTAACCAAGTATGCAAAGGAACTAAAGGAATTTTAATACCGAAACCGACTAAAATAACGGTTAATAAAATTAGTTGGGTAGTTAATGATAAGCCTTGAGTAGTAATAGTATTGTAATCGAAACTGGTTGCACCATTGAGGAAGCCAATACCTAAGAAAGCTGCTAAAATTAACAGCCCCGATACGGCAGTATAAAGTAAAAATTTAGTTGCTGCATAGCCTCTTTTTTCTCCTCCCCAGATAGCAATCATCAGATAAAAAGGAATTAATTCTATTTCGTAAAAAATTACAAATAGTAAGAGGTTTTGTGCTGCTAATGCCCCAGTAATTCCTGCATTAATTAACAGTGATAGGGCATAATAAACCCGAGGACGCTCCACATTTTTACCGATACTATAAATAGCAATAATAGTTAGCAAAGCATTCAGAACCAATAGAGGTAGAGATAAACCATCTACTGCCAAGCTATAGCTCAAACCAATTGGCTCGATCCAAGGTAGATATTCGGCAAATTGCCATCCTCCATTACTAAGATCGAACTGAAATAGTAACCAGATTGTCCAAGCAAAAGTTAATACCGCGAAACTAGTGGCGATCGCTCTTAACTTTTCTGATTCGTATTTTCCAGGCAAAAAGCCAATGATAGTCGCTCCAATTACAGGTAGAAAAAGTAAAAAACTAAGCATTTTATAATTAATTAGTAGTCGCTATTAAAAAGAAATTTGAGCAAGGAAAGAATAGCAAAGTACGGCAATAAATAGGCTAAGTCCCAACAGAATCGAGAGCGCATAATACTGAGCCTTACCAGAAGTATTATACTTGAGACTTTCGCCACTAAGGATAGTTGCCAATCCGACAAAGTTAATTACTCCATCCACCAAATAGCGATCGCACCAGTAAACTACCCGCGAAACTAAACCTACTACAAACACGATTGTAAGGCGGTAAAATTTTTCGGTGTATAAATCGTAAGCAAAAAAGTCCTGTACTGCTTTGGGTTTGAGTTGAATTGGTTTGGCAATATTCTTGTTGAGATAGATATAGCTAGCTGCCGATGCCCCAACTAGTGTAGCCCCAGATAAAGCACCAGCAATAGTTAAATTCAAATCTGATAGGGCAGGTAATAAACCCCATTGATTCAAGACAATAGGTACGTGTAAAGCCAATCCCATCCCAAAAGTCATGGGTAAGACCAAACTCCACAAAGTTTCAGGCGATCGCACTGTCATTTGCTTGGGTTTCCCGCTAAAAATTAGGCAAAATTCGCGAGTCAAACTAAAAGCAGTCAAGCTATTAACAATTACCATTACACCTACGAGCCAAGGATGAGTCTGCCAGAGATGTTCCGCCATTTCCGTCAGCGTCCAGAAACAACCCAGAGGGGGAACAGCCACCAAAGAAGCAGCACCTACTAAATAACCAATGCCAGAAATAGGACGACGAGACCATAAACCGCCATACTGGGTCAAATCTTGAGTAATAGTATTTAAAACCACTCCGCCAATACTCATTACTAACAAAGACATGGCGATCGCATAAGTAAATAACAGTTTTAAGGCAGTAACGTCCTGTTGGGTACCTACTGCGATAAAGACCAAACCCATATAAGCACTAACAGAATAAGACAGAGAACGTTTAATATCGATCTGGGCGATCGCAATTAGACCCGCCCCTATTGCTGTTGTTGCCCCTACCCCTACCATAAAGCTAGTTGCCAGAGGGGATAAAGCCAATACTGGTTGTAATTTAATTAGTACCCAAGCACCAGTAGAAACCACAATCGTATTTCTGAGAATCGTTCCTGGCATTGGGCCTTCCATGGCTTCATCTAACCAAAGATGTAGGGGAAATTGAGCGCATTTACCTAAAGGGCCAGCAATCAAAGCCAAACATAATAAAGTGGCTGTATGCGGTTCGATCGTGGTAGTCTTTGCCCAGTCTGCTAATTCTGTATAGTTCCAAGTTCCAGCCAAGGGCAGTAAAGCCACTACTCCCATGAGTAAAATTAAATCTCCTACCCGTTTAGTCAAAAAAGCATCCCTTGCCCCTGTCACTACTAAAGACTGGTTAAACCACAAGCCAATTAGTAGGTAAGTACCTAAAGTTAAAATCTCTAAGACTACATAGCTAAAAAATAAGGAGTTACAAAGTACTAGGGTACACATTCCCGCTTCAAACAAAGCTAGCAGAGAATAAAAACGCGCCCATCCCCAGTCCATTTCCATGTAACCGATGGCATAAACTTGAGCCAGTAAATTTAGTCCAGTAATTAAAATTAGCGCACCAATATTAATAGTGGAAATTTCCAGATCGAAGGAGATATTCAGATCGGCAGCCTGAAGCCATTGAAAAGTTAGATAGCGAACTGGTTGCTGCCAAGTTTCTATTAGGGCTAAAACACTATGTACCAACGCTAGCAAAGTCATGAAAATATTAACATAGCCCGATGGTCTAGGCCCAGTGTTGCGAATGATTCCAGGCGACCAGGGAATAGCCAGTACTGCACCCACTAGAGCATATAACGGAACTAGCCAGATACTTTGATTGAAAACTCCGTTCATAGAAAATTTACTATTTTTTAGTTTAAATAGATAGAAATAAATCTATTTTAAAAGAATTGGGGTATTTAGTCTATGAAAAACAAGATATAACTGTTTTATCTAAAGTATAAAGATTTTTATTTTCTATTCTCCACTCAGCCAAGAGATGGCACTTCTAATCCATTCTTCTACATTGGGATTTTTGAGTAGTTGGTTATCTTGACTGATAGCGGAGATTGCTTGTTCTATTTCTTCTTTGGTATAGCCTAATGCCAAAAGGGTCATTTCTAAATCTTCGATAATTTCTGTTTTGGGAATAACTGTTTTGGTAGAAGGTGATATTTCAATTCCCGCGTCTTCTCGCCATTGAGCTAATTTAGTTTTTAGTTCTAAAATAAGACGTTCTGCGGTTTTTTTGCCAATGCCTGGAGTTTTAGTTAGGGTAGGGATATTATTGTTGACGATCGCGCTGACTAAATCTGTAATACCCAAACTATCAATTAGAGCGATCGCACTTTGCGTACCAATACCACTAACCCCAATTAACTGACGAAATATATCTCTTTCTGCCACAGAAGCAAAACCATAGAGTATTTGTCGATCCTCTTTTATTTGGTGGTGGGTAAAAATCTGTACTGTTTCTTCTATTTCTACAGATAATTTACGTGCCAAACGAGAAGGAATTTGCACTTCATAGCCAATTTTATTAACTTCTATAATTAGAATAATTTTATTGGTTGTGTTTTTAGTTATTTCTATTACTTGACCTTTTAAGTAGCTAATCATTCATTGGTTGGAGCGTTGTTAGTTGTTAGTTGCGGTGCGACCCTGCGGATGGAACATCCGCTAAGGAACGCGCACCGTTGTTAGTTGGAGCGTTGTTAGTTGTTACTCACTACTTTCTACTCCCTACTCACTACTCTCTACTCCCTACTCCCTCGATCGACCATTTATAAGGTACGAACATCTTGGCTAATTTACAAATTCAAAGTGTTTTAGTCCTTCTAAAATACCACCCGCACAATGAGCTTGAGCTAAATAAAGGGTTAGATTTTGGTTTTGTAGATACCATTGACGTAATTCTGGTTTGGCATTGCCGACGATAATTCCTTTTTCTTCCCCTTTAAATAAAGCAATATCATTGCCAGAGTCACCACAAGCAACGGTTTTTTCAGGGGATATTTCCCATTTGTTACGGAGAAATTGTAACGCTAATCCTTTATCTCCATTACGGGGTAAAATATCTAAGTCTTTACTACCGCTATAAACAAGTTTTATGTCCAAATCTTGACTCGTTAATTCAGATTCTAAATTGGATAAAACCTCATTAGCTGCTGATTCCGAGAGATAATAGCTAACTTTAAAGGAATTTTGTTCTGATTCTGGTTGAGGAGTAAGTTCAGAGTAGTTATTGGCAATATCTAATATTTTTTTTCTATTCCAACCATCAGATAAAACCTCCGACCATTCTCGATCGCGTCGAGCCTCAGTAGGATTAAAATATATTTCCGTACCGACAGAGGTAATTAAAGCATCGGGAGACAACAAAGATTTTTCTGTAGTTAGTTGTTGGTATAAATAGAGCGATCGACCTGTAGAATAAACAATTTTAGTCCCATTTTGCTGACGATGTTCTTCTAAGATTTGATTCAAAATAGCCAAAGCGCGATCGTCACCAACTAGAGTATGATCTAAATCCGTTACGAATAAAAAAGAAGTCATAGTTACCTATCAGCAGAAAGGCTATCTAACCCAAAATATCTGGTTAAAAAGTTTACAGGTTTTAGCATACTTTTACAGTGACTTCCTCCCTCAGTAAACTGAGGGCTTCCCAATCTCGCGACTGAGAGCTTTCTGCACTATGCCACTTATCTAGATATATGACAGCTATCACATATCCCCGACAGTACGACGCTCGACTCGAATGGTGCGGATATGAATTCCGCACCCGCTCGCTCGACTTTACAGACAATTTCTTTCCCCGCACGTCCTGCGGTACTAACGTATTCGAGAATACTAAGACTCCTAATTACGCTTGGATTTTTACCGACTCAACTACTGAGTCGAACCCATATCCAACTTATCAAGGTGCTAATTGTACGAAGTTACAGCGAACCCATGCTCGATGTCTCGTACACAAGTATTATACAACGCGCCATATCCCTTGATCTATAAAGATGAGGACACGGTTTTTGAGGTTTCCTCAAAAACGTGAGATGTCCGTTGTGTATCTAAACTGTAAACCAACAAACCCTGCGTTGCCATATCATCCCGTTGTTAAAAACGAGGGACTTCTTTGGACAAGAAGTTAATAACACTGTTCATTTAAGTAAATCTCCCGATCGATTATTTACTAACAATTGACATTGAGCGGACGGTATCTGTTCTTTTTAAAGGAGATTATAACGTTCTTCAATCCAGGCTCTTACATCTCGCTCCGACCCAAAAGTATAGGATTTGTTAGTGATAAAATCATAAACTTGCCAATATAAATTACCGTGACAATCGCGCTTTTGCTCAATATAAGGCTCGTTTTTTTTAGCTGTCAAACTGCGTCCAATTCCCCTAAATATATTGACTACAAAACTCAATATTTTCATAGTTAAACTCTCCAAATTTTAAAAATAGCAAGCTAGAAAAAGTGTTGAAACGAAATATTTAAATACTCAATTACCCGTTAGGAAATTAAAGATCCAAAATATTTGTCATTGACAATCCGTTCATTTATGAAGAGGTAATTGTCAATTCTTGAATCAGGTAATAACCCATTGGCAAACTAATTTGCCATCTACTTTTTTCCAGCGTGCTACTAACTGCTGTTTTGGCTTGAGATTAAGTTCTTCATCTGAACTGTGAGCTAGTACAATCTTGTCGCGTAATTCACATGGAGGAAGTTTTCCTGTTGTTTTTTTTCTCAAGGCTAGTTTTTTTAGTCTTCGATTATTTATCGATCGATATTTTCCGCCCTGTTTTATTTGTGTCAACCGCTCTTTGAGAGTTGTAAATTTCTGATTATCCATAATTTTTCTGCTTTTATTTGCATAAAAACGGCTTTTCTCCTAAGTTAATTTCTAATTTTGTCTACTAAACTGCGAGCGCAATCAATTGAGGAAACTTTATAAACTACTCTTAAATAAACCTAGAATTGTTTATTTCTCCAAGCGTTACTATTAATTTTGCTAGTCAAGAGCTAAGCAGACAAGGGGAAAAAGTCTGGTGTTTTTCAGTTCAAAAATCAAGATTAAGCTGGACAAAATCTCCAAAAATCTGATTAAATCAGGTGGGGATTTTTTAAAATAGGAAAAATATTTTTGGGGAATCAGGACTTAGAAATTGATTACTTAAGTAGAATTAAGGAAACTTGGAAAAGCCTTTCTACTTTTCTCGGAAAAATCATGACTCAGCCGATCCGCATTTAAATTGCATAATTTCACAGCTTCATTCCTATATATAACTTGGAAAGATCTATAAAACTCTACGTCGATCGGCTTATGCTAAATAATCAACAGTTACTCAATCTAATGACCGTAGGGCTGTTATTTCTAAGCACTGCTGCACCTACCATTGCCCAATCAATAGCCAATCGTTCGACCACAACTAACGGGA
>JBFRWK010000022.1:0-2515 GCA_051439545.1 Xenococcaceae cyanobacterium
TGTGCATCAGTTAAGTCACTCGGGTAGCACTTACGCATCGTCTTCATAGTCAAGAACTACATTTCTATCCTCGTTCTAGCATTTACTGACCCACCATCAACTTAATATTTCTTTAGAAACAAGCTCTAAGAAAATTAGAGGTAGTAGAAATTGATGTTGATAATTGGAATCAAAATTTTATAGAAATAGATCGGTTAAAAATACAAGCTACAGAGCAAGTTACACAAGCTACAGTTGAGAAGTTTACTGATAAAACAAGAGGCATAATAGCTAATCTTATAAATAGTCAAATTGAAGAGAGGATTCGAGAAGAAAACCCTCAAAGATATGTTGAAAATGTGGATGAAGACTTATTAGATGAAGAAGTAGGTAGATATCCCATAACTCCAGAGCAACTAAAAGAATTATTAGATGAAGAAGTAGGAAAAGCTATTTTAGTTAGATATCCCATAGCTCCAAAGCAACTAAAAGACTTATCTAAGATGATCTCAGACGAGTGTCGAGGAAACAAAACATATGATATTAAGAGATTGGAAATACAAAAAATTCAGGAATTACAAAAGCAAGAGGAGTGAAGTTCGGTCGAAAACGGCTCGCTCCTAGAACACTAATTCTCTGGTGGACTGAGTCTTTATTACTATTTGCTTGATGGTCAACATTTATTTTTCCATTTTTTCCGCCGATTATTCTGATTGCCTTGTACTTCTCATTCCGCACTTCAGTTTGTAGTTGTCAAAAAGTATCGGTTTGAATGCACTTTTTATCTCGCCTCGGCAACCAGGAACAGAAGCTTTTTGGGCGACAAAAGGCCTTGATTGCAAGTTATTTTCATTAACCGATAATTATTGAGAATGACTGAGCAAGAGAATAATATTTTTCACTCTTTTCAGGTTGAAAATATCAAGTAAAACTCTAAGTATTAGCCAGATAAAATATAATATTTTTGACAATGCTTGGAGAAATAATTAAGAGTTTCAACTCGAGAATCAGTGAGATTTACAATTTGCTTGACCCCATTTAAAACAACTAGATGAACTCCCTGGAAACATTGAAATATCCAACGTAGAGTCGGTCGATCTGTTACTTTCCCTAATTGATTTTTAACTCCTGTATTGTTCTGTTTTAGGTTCGCTCTAAGTTGTCTTTGTCCAATGCTGTAAACGAGTAAAGATAAACCCATTAACATCGCCATAGTTTCCACTCTTGACGGGTATTTTAGAAAAACTGAATCCGCAACGGACATCTCACGGTTCTGAGGAGACCTCAGAACCCGTGTCCTCAAAAATAAAGGATCTTTGAGGAATCGAAATCCTCTTTCACAAGATTGTTGTCCTTTATATGCCGTAAGAATCTGAGAGGAACTTAAATTCTTTAAAACATTAGTAGCCAAAATAAATCGACCAGCTTTTTTCTTTTCTGATTCTATTTTATCAGATTTTTTCTCTAAAACTATCGTGGCTTTATCAACTATCTTCTTGCTTTTTTTATCTGTTGTTTTAGCCACATCTTTTAAGACTAAATCATGATACTTGAGCTTTTTTTGTTCGCACTCAAAGACCGCTTTTATTTCCGTTCTATTTTCATATTTTTTCTGAAATAAAGAACTGAGTAAAGAATTAGCTTTTTCTTCATCTTTAAGAATCTTTTTTGACAACTGTTTTAAATCGGATTCTTTTCTGGCTTCACTTTCTATTATTATCCATTTTTGTTTTATCCCACCATAATTACTCTCTGCTTGCTCCGTCCTTACGCCGAGGAAACCCCCATTCGAGGGCAAGCCTCGGCGCGGGCGGTGCGCTTTTTCGACGGCTTGATAACCTTCTCTATCAGTTTTAATAAATTCAGAATCTGGAGTTTCTCTTACATAGAATTGAGCAGCTTTAATTGATAATGGTATTCTAGTTATCCATTTTAAATCCTTGATTACTAATAAGTTATCTGCGGTATAAAGTGCGCTATCTGCTACAAATATACTGTCGAAATCTAGTTGTTTTTTAAAATTGGATAATAGTTGGGCAAATTTGGCTTTATCGTTATCATTACCATTACCACATTCTAAAAATAGAGGAATACCTCCATCTCCACTTGCTATTAAATTAATTAAAATTGCAATAACAATCTGGTCGTTTATCCTTTGAATATCCATGAACTATTTTAATAGGTGTAGGCTCTAAATTTTCTGACTTTTCCGTTTCAGTCAGGGCATAATTTCCTTGTAAAGAAATCGACGTAGAATCTAAATGAGAATACTTATGCTCAATTCCGTATTGTTTCAAAGCTTTTAAAGCAATTAATAGAAATATCTTGGTTAAGCCAAATTGGTAAAGTTTATCCATTACTCGACCAATTTTATCGTCATTAAAATCCTCTGCAACTATTCCCTCCCCGAAGAGATGTTCTGTAGCTTTATCATTAAAAAAGCGGTGCGCGGGGAGGGGGGTTTAAGAACTAGATAAATCGAGCAAGAAAATTAGACTTAAAACTATTAAAAACCCCCCTTCCACCCCCGCGCGCG
>JBFRWK010000023.1:0-7368 GCA_051439545.1 Xenococcaceae cyanobacterium
CATTTAAGAGAGTATATTCAAGATTTACAAGACGAACAAAGATGGAATGAATCTTTTAACAAATCCCAAGATAAACTAATAGCTGCTGCTAAATTAGCCAAACAACAAATTGCTGACGGAAAAGCGCAGCCAATGGACTACGATAAGCTATGAAATCTCAAACACTTGATTCTTTTGGGGATAATTATAAATTACTTATAGAAAAAGTAAGTACCAGTGAATCAATTATCTAATATATGAACTTCAGTAGAGTTTTGACCTTGTTTTTTAATTGCCATTAAATCACCATTAGGTAAAACTTCAAAGTCAAATTTACTATCAGTTTTATGCAAAGCTGTTCCTGTTTGCAGTTTAAATCTTTGATAGTTAGATAATGCTATATTAGGTTTGGGTTGCCCAGATCGACGAATTGCTATATAGGGAACAAAAATATTAGCCCCCTCTACCTTGACATCCTTGAAAGGAAGAAAAGGTCTTTCATAACAGTTGAAAGTCATAACATCCCCAATTAGTTCGTCTTTAGAAGGATCGAAATTATTCCTGGCTAAAAATTCGGCTGCTCTAATACTTATTCTTTTTAGTTCTTCTTTAGCCCATTTTTGACTAATCGAACCACCATTAAAATACGTTTCTACAGCAATAGGAATTACCTGGAATGCATTATATTGACCAGGAGCAAATGAAACTAAACCATTATATTTATTTCTGATTTTATCTTCTCTCTCATTTCGATTACATCCAGCATGAGCAGGAGAAGACAAGAATGCTATCGAAGCTAAAATTGCTAAAGTACCTAAGACTTTTTTGGCTAAATTTTTCTTATTCATATTGATTACCTATAAGCTTAACAATCTAAGAATTCCCAAAATACTTAAATAGTTAATCATTCTCTAACACTTCTCTGCGCCTCAGCGACTTATGCGAAGCGGTATCCTTTAGGGCTGCGCGAGAATATCTCAAACCAAATATAATAAAGTTTAAGTAAAATTTATAACCTGTTGACCCGCAGTCGCGACCAATGAACAGTCTCTTTTTAGATCGCCTTAAAAGCTCAGATCGCCCCGTGTTAGTATTTGATGGGGGTATGGGTACGAACCTACAAACTCAGAACCTCACCGCCGAAGACTTTGGTGGTGCGGAATACGAAGGATGTAACGAGTATTTAGTGCATACCAAACCAGAAGCGGTGGAGAAAGTGCATCGTGGTTTCCTCGAAGCTGGTGCGGATGTAATTGAAACCGATACCTTTGGCTGTACTGCTATGGTACTTGCTGAATATGATTTAGCGGATAAGGCGTATTACCTCAATAAGACTGCTGCGGAGTTAGCTAAAAGATTAGCAGCCGAATATTCCACCCCAGAAAAACCCCGTTTTGTTGCGGGTTCGATGGGTCCTGGTACTAAGTTACCCACTTTGGGACATATTGATTACGATACATTATTAGAGAACTATCAACAGCAAGCAGAAGCATTATTTGATGGTGGTGTAGATTTATTTTTAGTAGAAACTTGTATGGATGTGTTGCAGATAAAAGCAGCACTTAATGGTATTGAAGCAGTATTTAAACAAAAAGGGGAACGTCGCCCCTTAATGGTTTCGGTGACAATGGAACAAATGGGGACTATGCTTTCTGGTTCGACAATGGAAGCAGCTTTAGCTATTTTAGAACCTTTCCCCATTGATATTTTAGGGCTAAACTGCGCTACTGGTCCAGACTTGATGAAGGAACATATCAAGCATCTGTCGGAACATTCTCCTTTTATTGTTTCTTGCGTACCTAATGCGGGTTTACCTGAAAACGTGGGCGGTAAGGCGCATTATAAATTAACTCCTATGGAATTGCGGATGTCTTTGATGCACTTCGTAGAAGATTTGGGAGTACAGATAATTGGCGGTTGTTGCGGTACTCGTTACGAACATATCCAGCAACTCGCAGAAGTAGCTAAAGATTTAACGCCTAAAGAACGTCATCCCCAGTTTGAACCCTCCGCAGCTTCTATTTATAGCACCCAACCATATATACAAGATAATTCTTTCCTGATTGTCGGGGAGAGATTAAACGCCAGTGGTTCTAAAAAATGTCGTACCCTACTTAATGAGGAAGACTGGGATAGCTTAGTTGCAATGGGTAAGGCACAGGTAAAAGAAGGGGCGCATATTCTCGATGTCAACGTGGACTATGTAGGGCGCGACGGGGAAAAAGATATGCACGAACTTGCGTCCCGTCTGGTGAATAATGTTACTCTTCCTTTGATGCTTGACTCTACCGAGTGGACGAAGATGGAAGCGGGATTAAAAGTTGCAGGTGGTAAATGTATCCTCAACTCCACTAACTATGAAGACGGGGAAGAAAGATTTTTCAAAGTCTTGGAACTAGCTAAAACCTACGGCGCGGGCATTGTTATCGGTACTATCGATGAAGATGGTATGGGGCGTACTGCGGATAAGAAATTTGAGATTGCCAAACGAGCCTATAATGCTGCGATAGAATATGGTATTCCTCCCCATGAAATCTTTTTTGACCCCTTAGCCTTACCCGTCTCTACAGGGATTGAAGAGGATAGGGAAAATGGGTTAGCAACCGTAGAAGCGATTCAAAGAATTAGAGAAGAATTACCAGGATGTCACATCTTACTCGGTGTTTCTAATGTTTCCTTTGGTTTGAACCTCGCAGCAAGACAAGTATTAAATTCTGTCTTTTTACACGAATGTATGCAGGTGGGTTTAGATTCTGCTATTGTTAACGCCAGCAAAATTTTACCTTTATCTAAAATAGATGAATCCCATCAAAAGATATGTATGGATTTAATCTATGATAGGCGAGAATTCGATGGTGACATCTGTACCTATGACCCCTTGGGAGAGTTAACAACATTATTTGCAGGTAAAAAAGCCAAAAAATCCGAAGCAGTAGATAAAAACCTTCCCATTGACGAACGTTTGAAACGCCATATTATCGATGGGGAAAGAATTGGTTTAGATGAAGCTTTAGACGAAGCTTTACAACAATATCCTCCTCTCGATATTATCAACATTTTCCTCTTAGATGGGATGAAAGTTGTGGGTGAATTATTTGGTTCGGGACAAATGCAGTTACCGTTTGTCTTGCAATCAGCCCAAACTATGAAAGCTGCGGTGGCTTATCTAGAACCTCACATGGATAAAGAAGAAACAGACGATAGAGGTAAAGGTAAGTTTGTCATCGCAACGGTGAAAGGTGATGTTCATGATATTGGTAAAAACTTAGTCGATATCATCCTTTCTAATAATGGTTATAAAGTAATTAACTTGGGAATCAAACAACCCGTAGATGCCATTATCCAAGCCTACGAAGAACACCAACCAGACTGTATTGCAATGAGTGGCTTGTTGGTAAAATCTACTGCATTCATGAAAGATAATTTGGAAGTGTTTAACGAAAAAGGTATTACCGTTCCTGTTATCTTAGGTGGTGCTGCGCTAACTCCTAAATTCGTCAATCAAGATTGTCAGAATACCTATAAAGGTAAAGTTATCTACGGGAAGGATGCGTTTGCCGATTTGCATTTCATGGATAAGTTAATGCCCGCGAAAGCTGAGGATAATTGGGACGATATTAAGGGATTCTTAGATGAAGAAGATATCGCCCATGAAGAGAATGGCGAACAACCATTTGAAGGAGAAAATAGGGATAAAATTTTTGTTGATGAGGTTAGCAAACCAGAAGAACCTTTAGTAATAGATACTCGTCGTTCTGATGAGGTTAGTTTAGATATCGAACGTCCCAAACCACCATTTTGGGGAACTAAATTATTACAAGCAAATGATCTTCCTCTAGATGACGTTTTCTCCTATTTAGATTTACAAGCTTTGTTTGTCGGACAATGGCAATTTAGAAAACCCAAGGAACAATCTAGGGAAGAATATGATGAGTTTCTCGCTAGAAAAGTTCATCCTATTTTAGAAGAATGGAAACAAAGAGTTATCGCTGATAATTTGTTACATCCCACAGTAATTTATGGTTATTTTCCCTGCAACGCGGAAGGAAATACATTGTATGTTTATGACCCCGATATTGTAGGGGCGAATGGCCATTCGCCCCTACCAGAACCCATAACATCATTTGAATTTCCCCGTCAAAAATCTGGCAAACGCTTATGTATCGCTGATTTTTTTGCAACTAAAGAATCAGGTAAAATTGATGTCTTCCCGATGCAAGCGGTAACGGTAGGGGAAATAGCGACAGAATACGCCCAAAAACTGTTTAAAGAGGACAAATACACCGAATATCTCTATTATCACGGGTTAGCAGTGCAAATGGCGGAAGCATTAGCAGAATGGACACACGCCAGAATTCGTAAAGAGTTAGGCTTTGAAGCGGAAGAATCGGACAATATCAGAGATATCCTACAACAACGCTATCGCGGTTCGCGTTACAGTTTTGGTTATCCTGCTTGTCCCAATATACAAGACCAATTCAAGCAATTGGATTTATTGGATACCAAACGCATCAATATGTATATGGATGAAAGCGAACAACTCTATCCCGAACAATCTACCACAGCGATTATTGCTTATCATCCTGTGGCAAGGTATTTTAGTGCGTAATGACGAACTTACTCTATTTTGATTACAATTGTTTTCTAAGAGGCTTTGACGACCTGATACAAACTAGAATTAAGATGGAAGCTATAGCCTGTCAAGTAATTTTTACTCAAGGGGAAAGTAACAGAACCTGAGTTCGGGATAAACTGAAAGCCTTATTTTATAAGTGCTTGAAAAACACTGTTTTCTCATTAAATTTCACTGTGAAACTCGATCGAAAACAACTGAAAAGCTTATAGTGAGGGCGACCCCGCGTCGGCGTAAGACGCAAGGGAACGCGCCCGAACCCGAAGGGCTTATAGCTTACAGTTTATGACTATTCTAAAGATAAAATAGGCTCAGTGCATGACATCCTAGTTGATGAAACTGGTCGTTTTCGTTATTTAGTCATCGATACTGGTTTTTGGATTTTTGGCAAGAAACTGCTTTTACCTGTTGGTCGAGCTAGCGTTGATTATAGTCAAAAAGAGATATATGCCAAAGGCTTGACTAAAGAACAAGCAGAAATGCTACCAGAATACGACGAAAACATGACTGTCGACTATGACTACGAAGAAAGAGTCAAAAAAGTATATCGTGGGACAGAGTACGATCGATCGGAAGCTCTCGATTACGAAAGTGAAGCCTACTACGAGCGCGAACCAGATCTTTATGCACATTCCGAGACAGAAACAAACGATCGACAAAACCTCAAGCTTTATGAAGAACGTTTGGTGGCTAACAAAGAACGTTTCCGCGCTGGTACGGTAACAATAGGTAAAAAAGTAGAATCTGAGACTGCTAATGTTTCCGTTCCTGTAGAAAAAGAAAGAATCGTTGTAGAACGCACTACTCCTACAAATGCTGCTGCCGTTGCTCCTGGAGAAACTGCTTTTGAAGAAGGAGAAGTAGCACGAGTAGAGGTTTACGAAGAAACAGCAGATATCAAAAAACAAGCTTTTGTCCGCAAACAAGTAGAGACAAAGATGATTCAAGTCCCTATTAGACAAGAATTATTAATAGTAGAAAAAATTGGTAAAACTCCCGACCAGATCGCTCGAGTTGTTGTCGGTGAAGAAAAAGTTAATGGTTTTAAATATAAAGAGTTGAATAATAGCGATCGCCTTTATACTACTACGACCAATTACCTGGAATTACGAACAGCCCAGGAATTATTAGAAGCGATCGAAAATCTTGCTTCGGGGAGCAACTCTAAGGTGCGTTTAGAAATAGTTACCAATTATTCCGAACATCAACTAAAGCATCAAGATCTTTGCGATCGTTATAATAAATAAATCGCTATAAATAATATTAAGGTAAAAAATAAACTTAACTATTTATAGCGATCGATTTGCAACTTTAATTTTATAATCTTGAAAAAAACTTAACCAGCTAAAATCGAATGATTTATTGCTCTTTTTTTGAGTAGTTTCATCGCTTTGCTGGTAATTTGTCTAACTCTCTCTCGACTAATACCACAAACATTACCAATTTGCTCGTAAGTCATAACTCTACCGTCTTTTAAGCCATAACGTAAAGTAATGACATCTCGTTGTTTGGGAGATAAAGTATGTAATAGATTCTCAATTTTGTCACGAGTTTCTATGTCTTTGATAAAATCTGAAGGAGAATTAGATTCATCGGCTAAAATTTCGCCTAACTCAGTTTGATTATCATCAATGGCAATATTAAGACTCTTAGTTGAAGTAATTTTAGCTGCTCTTGTCAAGGATCTTAGCTTATCCATATCTATATCTAGCTCCGCGACAATTTCACTATCTGTTGGTTTACGACCTAATTTTTGAGATAGTTGACGAGTTATTTTTTTTATTTTATTTAGATCTTGAGTAATATGAATTGGTAGACGAATTGTCCGAGCATGATTGGCGATTGCACGGGTCATAGCTTGTCTGATCCACCAATAACTATAGGTCGAAAATTTGTAACCTTTAGTTGCATCAAATTTTTCTGCTGCTCTCATTAATCCAATACTACCTTCTTGAATTAAATCGAGTAAAGATAAACCGCGATTTTGGTATTTTTTAGCGATAGAAACTACCAAACGTAAATTAGCTTGTACCATTTTTTGTTTGGCTTTTTGTCCTTGCCGAACAATTTTTTTCTCTTCTGGAGTCAGATTTTCTTTTTCTAATAAAGGAAGTGTTGCCTGGATTTGATTGGCCAATTTAACTTCTTCTTCTGCTTTTAATAAAGGAGTACGACCAATTGCTTTTAGATAATCTCTTACGCTATTATTGGAATTATTTGCCATAGTAATTTATTTGTCTTGATTTATGTGCTATTTTTAAATTTTTTATTTAGGTTTTTATTTAGGAAAAATAACTCGTTCCCATTGTCTATCTTTTATGCCATGAATTTTAGCAATAACAACTTTGGAAAATTTGTTAACAAACAGTATAGTTTTTGGCATTTATTATCTAAGTTAGGAAGGAAAAATATCTGAGTCATGCTAATAGAAATTAATTAAGGGGGGGAATAAGATAATACTATCGATCGACAACGATCGCTTTTTGAGATCAAATTAATTCTTGTTAAGTTATCTCTAACGAATGGCGACAAGTTAAACAAAAGTGAGAATTGTCAACTACTACATATAGTGTTTTGCTAAATTAACAACACTATATATAGATGAGAGTCGGGCTTCAGACGGCGATCGATTTATAGGTTGGCCATTGATAAATGTCTTAAAAGCGGTGCAGCGCGGGGAGCGAAGGTTTCCTTCTTAGAGCGACTGCACCAAGAAGCTTATAGCTTAAAGCTTATAGCTTAGAGCTAAAAACCTT
>JBFRWK010000024.1:0-5650 GCA_051439545.1 Xenococcaceae cyanobacterium
CCTCGAAGAGGTAAAATCGTCTGAAACCTAGATATATTAAGGATTTAGTTCTTTTGATGTTAAACCATTGATATATCAGGCTTTCACCCCTTTTTGAACCTAGTTTTTTTCAAAGTCCCGTTATCAGATGCGGAGTTTGGCAGGTGAAACTAAATACATTCAGATGGTAGTCGATCGCGGTGGTGCGATTGAACCTTATTATCTTGATGGGGATGCTGCTTTGGATTTCCAGTGGTTTATAGACCAGATTCCAGAACACGATGAACCTTATCCCGGCTTGTTCCATTTAGCGATGGAGAAAGTGTTAGTAGATTTAGCTTCTCAGCTAGGGGTAACGACTATTTTCACTGGAGGAGGCTCGGAGTTAATTACGGAAGGAAATCGCTATCATTTAGCAGATTTAATCCGTCAAGGTCATTGGAATACAGCTTTACGAACAGCCCGTCAATGGTCTGAAGCAAAGAATCAAAGCCTTTGGTCTATCTTGCACCAATTTGGCATTGAACCCTTACGTCCTCCTTTATTGCGAAAAGGTATCCCTACTTTTCTGCGACGCGGTTACGGAAACTGGCCAAAACTAGATTCATTTGCCATTCCGCCTTGGGTTCTTCCAGAGTTTGCCAGAAAGTATGAGATGAGGCAAAAGGCGGGAGCAACCATACGCCAACTCAATCGATATCCAGTAGAGCAATCCTTCAATTTGCTGGGACTGCGGACAGCCTCTGGAAATTGGGCTTCCTGGTATCTTGCCGCCCCTCTAGGAATCCGAATTAGTCAGCCCTTCCTCGATCCCCGTTTGATTACCTACTGTCTCAGTCTCCCCAGGGAATTAAGAGAAATTCCAGGTGTTCCCAAACCCTTACTCCAAGAGGCGATGAAGGGAATTCTACCCGAACCAATCCGAACTCGGCGATTTAAGCGTAATTTTAATGAAGTTTATTGGAAAGGACTAGCGCAAAATTTACCCAATCTGGAGGAGATGGTTCGTCAGTCGCCAATCGATGAATTGGGCATTTTCAATAAATCGCAATTAATTCGGGTAATGCAACAACACGCGATCGGCATCGGCGATGTCAGAAGCGGTAGCCGGATTAGTAGTTCGTTAGCTCTGATTGCCTGGTTCGACCAGATGAAAAAAACTTTAGTTGTGTAAACTTTTCGGGTTATACCAATTTCCTAAAGTCCAGCTACAGATAATGCCTCAAGAATGAAACCATATCCTGTAATAGAAGCGATATCTGCTTGACTAAATTCAGCGAGGATATTGGCTAATTTTTTTCGTAAAAAATCTAAGCGGTCAAAGACTTTATTTTTCAAGAATTTTTTGACTTCTTTCCAAAATCTTTCAATAGGATTAACTTCGGGACAGTAAGGCGGTTGAAATAACAAAATGATATTATCAGGAATAGATAAATCTAAACCTAGATGCGCTCGTCCATTATCTAATTGAATAATATGAATTTCATTACTGTAGGTTTGAGAAAAAAGCTCTAAAAACTTCATTGGGATGAATGGTTCACTTTTTTAACCTATCCGGAAGTCAAACCCGACAATAATGATGCCGAGCGAGCCTTACGTCCTGTAGTCATACACCGCAAGGTCAGTGGTGGGGCCAGAAGTGACTGGGGAGCCCAATTAGTAGCTCAAATGTTTAGCTTTCTGGAAACAACGCGGTTGCAGGGTGATGACGCGCTCTCTTCCCTGTGTGAGTTGTTATCTTTAGCTGGCCGAAGTCCCCCTGGCTTACATTCGACGTAAATTTCTCGGGCTTGTTATCTATTTTGTTGCCAACAAGCCCTGCTTCTGCTGCGCCATTAAAAATTCTCTTATTTACAAGGGCTCTTGCTCTCTTCTAAATCTAGATTTTTGTTAGCGTAAATTATCCGCTAATTTTTTTCTTGCTCAAAACTCTAGTTATTAGCGATCGCCCTTGAGCCTATTCTCAATAAAACTGCTCTGTTGCGGTGAGCAGTAACCTTTAATCTAAGCACGAGGGTCTGTTTAATTATTCAAACTGGCGTGTTTAAGAGATAACTTTTGTCAAAATCTGCTCGAATAATCAAAAATTCTTGAAAAAACTTAAATCCAATCCCTCAATTCTTTTTGACTTAAAATTATTAGAAAATATTCTGGCTTTTGTAACAGTTTTATTCGCCAAATATTCAAAGACTACTAGAATTTAAATTCGGAGAAAGTATTAATATAATCTTTACGAGCGTGATACTTAAATAAATTTAAATATAAACACTATTGTCTAATTTCTTAGTCCCACCAATAAGTGACAACCACTCCATCTTGTCTATCCCAACATGACTCTTTGAACAAAGTATTATTGAGCCGAATATATTTGCGCCATTTAGTTTCTTCTGTATCAACCTCAGTATTACCATCGACTACTTCAACTGAATCAGCTTGCCACTTTTTTCCAAAATCTAATAAACGACATATTTTAGTATCTTGATTTTCAGTCAATATGTAGAGAGTATCCGCAGGGTATTCAATAAAGAGCATATTCCTAAATGCTGGTTGTATCTGATGATTAGCCATTGCTACCAAGGTATCGATTAACAGGGCGAAGCTTATGCCATCAGCGTCGGGTGCATATATTGCCTTAGCAAAAAGAAAACTACACCATAGATCGGGGCGGTTGACTAAGTCAGTAATCACCTCTTCACCGTCAAAATTATTAAACTTACCACGTTGATAAACTAGAGCAGCAAAAAGTTCCTGAGCGGAATAGGATTCAGCTAAAGTTTTTACTTTGTTGAGATCGATCACTTTCTAAGCTGTTGTTTAACCTTCTATAATTACCCAATATCTCATATAATAATAGCTTAGTTCATTTGTATTGACATAATTAAAACTAATTCCAGAAGGTCACAACAGCTATGGTGAACAACGCCTAACGACATCTAATTTAGTTGCAGACTACAGAACAAGAAGCGATCGCCTACTCGATCGAGGTGAACAACGCCTAACGACATCTAATTTAGTTGCAGAGCCGACTTCTCCCGAAGCCGTTCTCGCACCTTCGTGAACAACGCCTAACGACATCTAATTTAGTTGCAGTAGCGAGGCTTTGAGCTGTTCGGGTAATAGGGTGGCACCTTCGTGAACAACGCCTAACGACATCTAATTTAGTTGCAGAGTCGAACTGCTTGTCTGGTTGATAAGTTCTAATGTGTGAACAACGCCTAACGACATCTAATTTAGTTGCAGGGCAAACGCCCAAACAACCGATAATGCTGCCTTCCAAGCTATTTTCACAAGAATCCTTTTTGTAATACAAGGACTTACTCATAAAACCTCTCAAAAACAGCAAATCTAAAACTGCTAAATTCAATCATCTTATAGCTTTCAGGATTTGACAAGCATCTCCAAGAAGGTCAAAAAAGCTGAAAAATAGATACTGCAAGACTTTAACTCGATCGCGACTCCCCAAATAATGTAACAAACAGACATCCTTGTCAAAATTTCTTTAGATAGGTTGAATGATTGTCCAAGAAGACTCAGGTGGTTGCTGTTGTTCCCTATTTTCCAGAGCATACCGTAACCATCGGGTCTTCTTTGAGCCTACATGGTCAACCCAATAAGGTAAAGATAAATAACCATATTCATCTCTGATTAACCATTGGCAAGATTGAACTCGCTCATTTTCAGATAGTAGATCGATTCGATCGACTAAATCCCTACTTTCCCCTAAGCATAATGCACCAAAGCGATTAACTGATGCTGGATTGGCAAAGGCTTGATTCAAGCGATCGCACAAATTAGGTTTGGCTGTATCTTCTTCAGAATTAACCCAGATAATTAATTCAATACCTGTAAGTATTTCTTGAAAATCGGGTCTAGTATTTTCTTGGCGATCGCTCTTTTTGAATTTGAATCTTCGAGTTTTTCTCAGATTAACTGATTTAGCAGGTTCAGAAAGAAGTGCGATCGCTAATTTTACTCCGCAGTGTTTGTACCTATCTGTTTCACCAACCAAAGATAAAAGCATCCCATACACTGTCGAGGGAGGAGGCACAGGATAGGTTTCCAAGTATTCTCGACTGCGAGAAGTGGGAAAGGAAGCGATGGGAACATCAACTCGAAGCGCGATCGTCATCTAAGTTCTCCCCTCTGTTCGAGTTATCAAGAAGACAAAATTGCAAGTCATCAGTTATTCTCTGTTTTAAAGCATTTACTATCGCTTTAACTCCTTCAAGCTTATTTACTCTGTCATACTCAGAATCTTGTAGAGTTTCAACTATTTTTCCCCCTATCCAAAACTCTTTTGGGTCTAGATCTCTAGATCTAATTTGTCTCGATAATTTAGGCATGGAAATATCTTCCATTTCATCTTCTTCAAAGCAGTATAAAAAGCGCGGTGCCAAGTCTTGAGTCCAGCGTAAAACAATACTTTCTGGAGCAAAATCAAAAAGAAACCTGCCATGATTGCCACCAACTCGATAAATAGAAACTATGGCATCTAATAACGCTAAAACTCTAGATCGATCCTTACAAGATTCTGGGGTGATACCGAAACCATATTGGTAGCTAGTTCCATGAAACTCAAGTACCATAAATAGATGTTCTAGTTTTAGTTTTTTTGCCACTCTTGGCATTGAAAGTAACATTCCCATCATAAGGTGTTGTCGAGATTGCACGGGTTACATCTAATCTTCCTCTTCTATCGGTTACTGTGCCTTTGGGCTTGATTTTTTTCTTTCGTTTGCGCTTACTTGGTTTAGTGGCTTCATCTAGAGCTTCTGGATTATCATTGTTATCTTGTTGCTCAGAGCTATTTTCATCAGAATTCTCTTTTTTAGCACTTTCGGTTTCCATGAAACCTAAGACATCATCGTCAATGAAATCTACTGGATTGAATTGAAGATCTTGCCATTGAGGATTTTGTTCGTTAGGCAGATCGTCATTCCAAACTCGATTGACAGGAATTCCTGCTTGTTGCCAATAATATCTGATTGCCCAGCGTATTGCCTCTGCGGAGACTTTCGTGTGAGTTTCCCCTTTCCAAAGTATTTTTTGCAGTGTAGTAATATTTCCTTGATTTTCTGCTCGATTATTTGCTGCAACTCCATAGAAAGTCAGAATATTCCCGTATAGGTGAAATGTCATATTTACTCTTCCTCCAAGGCTTCTTCATCTATTGAGATTGAATTTTCTTCTTGTTGTTGCTTTTTGGATTTATAACTAGCCAAAGCAAGTAACGCTAAATCTCTAGCAAGTTTCCAGTTATTGGGTTTAGTCGTTAACGGCATCAATTCTTCCCAGTATTCTGCAAGGATAGAAATGTTTCCCCCCTTAGTCCAAAAGTTGGCTGTCATAAAATGACGGAAATCTTCAGAGTTGAGGCAACGAATTAAACTAGAACGAATCCGCTCATTTTCTCGCTCTATTTGGACATATTCTCCTTCTTTGGCTCGGCTATAAAGTTTACCGTAGATTTTTAGCAGTGCTTCATGACAAGCTTTAACGAAGAGTTTTTGTGCTTCCTCATCCCAGTCAGCATTTTTGACCATTTCTTGCAATCCTTCTCTTTCATAGCTAACTAATTTATATAAATCCTTACTTCTAACAGCATGAGCAAAGTTATGCCACCAAGGGAATCCTCTAGCTAGATTTTCGCTAATCAATTCTCGAATAATAC
>JBFRWK010000025.1:0-3005 GCA_051439545.1 Xenococcaceae cyanobacterium
AGGTGTACCAATACCGATAGGTTCAAAATGATAAAGACGGCTTCTAGAGGGAATTAGTGGTTTTTCTAAATCACAAGAACCATAGACTTCTAAATCGTCATTGAGCATTTTGTGACACTCCGATAGAATCTCGTTTTGGCTTTCTCTGACCAACTCGGCGAGAACCTTTCTTTTTAGTATGGGCTGAATCTCTTGTAGTTTCTTCGATTAAATCCATTCGTCACAAGTTAAGCTTGTAAGCAAGATGTCAAGGTTGATGTAGAAGAAGATTGGAATAAAAACTGGTCTGAGCGGAGCTGCTTTCCTGGAAAGGGAGTAATTATTAACTTTTTATTGCGTTTTCGCTGTCTTTTAACAATACCTAAACATTTCTGAATATCAGGACGGGCAAAATATTTAACGGGGTCAGAAGCCTCTCCCCGACATGAAGCACCATGAAAATAATAGAGCCCACGATAAATCATTTCTAAGGAAATACGGTCTAAAGGTAGAGAAATTTCATCGGCAACAGCATCTCCTAAATCCACTAAAACAGCGTAGAATAACCAAGTCGCCCAGATTTGTAGTTTAATGCCATTAATTGAACCAGTCCAAAGATAACTCAGCCCTAACAATCTTTTGACGGTATTAAAAGCATCTTCAATGCGCCAACGTTTTTGGTACAAATCGATGACCACATAGGGAGGTAATATTTCTGGGTCAAGCACTGAAGTTAAATAGGAACGCCAAACTTTACCGACTCTGACTTCAATCAAACGAAGAGTAACAATGGGGGTTTTTTTTGTCCCAGAGCCGATCTTAACCAGACGGTCACGTAAACTATAACTATCGGTAAAAACTTGTTGATATTCAATGGCAGCATTAATCTTCATGCGGGTAATAAAGTGAATTCCTTGATCAATTAATCGTTGCCAAAACTGAAAATGATAAAATCCTCGATCTAATAACAACAACGTCTTGGCTGAAACTAACTCTAAAAGGTTTTCTTCAAAACGAGTATCCGAGGCATTGGGTTTTTCCTGAAACCAGATTTCTACTGGCAATCTTGTTACTAAATCAATGACCACTCCTATCTTGCCAGCTAGGGAACCTGGTTTTACTTCTTCTAAGCTCTTGAGCTTGCGAAACAGGGCGGTCTTCGGTTGAACCGTCAGCTATCAAAATTTTGTCAAATTTTGATAAGGTAAATTGAACGCTTTCAGGTAAAGGTCGATTATAACGAACCGACCATCTGGCTTTCAGTTTGGGCAAGATTTCATGAAAGATTCTCTGGAATAATATGGCAGGAAATGTTAAAAATCGTTGAGATAAGGCGCGGTACGACTCACTTTTGTGGGATTACACCATAAAAAGCGGATGCGACCCCGCGCGCGGTCAACGCGCAAGGGAACGCGCACCAAGCAATCCTTCTTTTTCTAGTAATCGTGTTAATTCTGTAACCCCTGGTACATCCCGCCACAATAAAGTCAGCACGGCAGCTACCATCAAGGGAAGTGTCAAAATTCTTTCTCTAAGTCCCAATTCTCGAAAAAACCGCGACTGAGAGGTAATTATTGGAGCTAATAAAGCGGTTAAGTGTTCAGCAATGACTCGATCTTCTACCATTGGTCGTTGCGTTTTTTTGGCGTGGTCGAGGGTTCAGTCTTTTGCTCTTACCCATAGAGAAATAAAATCGCTCAATTGCTTATTCTCTATGAGTTTGACACGATTTAGGTTTTTCCTTGACTTTTTTCTGATTTCCTTAACTTGTTACCAATGGAGTAGACATTTTTTTCACACACTATATACATTGCTTATTTAGTGCTTAATACTGAATAGGCAGTGTTTTTCTATAGGATGATAGCTTGTCTGGAGATTGTATTCCACTTACTTACATTTTTTATTTAGTAGGATTAGATAACTTGAGTAGGGCTAGACATAGAAGCAACCAAATATAACCAACCGCATAACCAGCTAAAATATCTGTTGCCCAATGAGCTTTTACATATATACTACTAAAACCAATTCCGATAATGATAATTGTGGCTAAACCATAAATATACTTAGCATATTTAGGATATCGTGCTGCGATTATAAAAGATAAATAAAAGTACAAGAACACCCCTCCAGCAGCATGACCACTAGGAAAACTTTTACTCCCAAATACCTCAACTAGACGAGGGCTAGGTGGACGACGGCGAGCGAAAAATGGTTTGAGGATTTCATCAATAATGATTAAAATGCCCAAAGCACCAAAAGCTAAAACCATTGCTTCTTGCCAATAACGTTTCCTAATTAAAATACCCAAAGCAGTAGCAACTACAATGGCCGTAATATAAACTCCGCTAAGGTAATAAATTCCTACGAAAAAATTTTTAAATGAGGGGTCAGCTTTTTCTTCTAAAAATAAAAAAAATGCATAGTCTAATGAAGGATAGTTTTGATTAAGTATTTGACGGCAAAGGTTAATAAAGGGAAATAGTAAAAACAGAGTTAAAAATATTTGGATTTGATTAAGATTTTTCTTGAGAATCATCAAAAATGGAAAGTAAAAGGTTAATGTGATTATGAATAAGTGAAAATACTGTGTTGTAGTTTACTAAAAGGGAGCGTGGGAAGACAAGGGGATACCATTTGATTTTGAACAATAAGCAAAGCAAATTTGTGCAAATTTTTCACGCTTCAGAATTAGCGATCGCTTAATGCTCAAAAATATCAGTTAAGTCCAAACTCAACCCCGACAAAACATTCTCTCCCGAGCGAGTTTGAGGATTCTTTAATATTTCAACTGAACTTTGGTTTAGATTCTGCTTCTGCTTTTTTGGCTCGCCAACTCGAAATAATCTGTACTTCTTGCTCGAAAGGTTTTAATTTTGCAAAATTTCGATAGATACAAGTCGGGGTAAAACTAGCGAGAGTGTTATGAGGTGCAATCTAGAAATTTTGCAGCTTTTGATGTTTGAGTAAGTCTAAATGACAACTCTCAAAAAATAAACAAAACTATTGCTGTGTAATAAATATAGCCT